>CAZYQJ010000180.1:3846-8859 GCA_964649925.1 uncultured Litorilinea sp. | reverse complement strand
CGGCCTTCTTCGTCGGCATAGATCACGATCCAGCCGGGCTGTGCGGCCACGACGCGCGCCACCATCACGCGGGTGCCGTCCGACGGCTGATCCACCGCTTCGATGTGGGTCTCGCCCGCCGCAGCCACCGCAGGGGTCACCTCTTCTTCAGCCACCGGCGTTGGCTCTTCTTCGATGGATTCTTCGGTTGGCCCTGCCGTTGGTTCGGCAGTCGGCTCTACAGTCGCCTCTTCGACGGGCTCCTCCGTGGCCTCTTCTGTAGGTTCCTCAGCGGGTTCCTCGGTTGGCTCAGGCGCAGCCTCCTCTGCAGGCTCCTCGGCGGGTTCTTCAGTCGGTTCCGCCGTGGCTTCCTCTTCCACAGCCGGGGTCGCCTCCCCGCGCGCGGCGGGCATGGAGGTGGCCTCTACGCCGCCTGCCGCCGCGGCCTCCTCGGCTGGCTCCTCTGTCGGCGCAGGGGTTTCTTCCTCGGCAGGTTCTTCCGTGGGTTCTTCGGTAGCTTCCTCCGTCGGCGGGATCGTGCCTCCGTCCTCCTCCGCCGGTGGGATCGTGCCCGCCGCTTCTCCACTCGCCACACCTTCAAACATCACCACCGCGCCCGAACCAGGCGCGCCAATGCCGTTGATGGTGACAAAGGCGTCTCCCGCTTCATTAAAGGCCACCGAAGTCGGAAAAGACAGCCCTTCGATCACCGGTGTAGATCCTTCACCCTCGACAATGCGGACGATAGCGCCGCTGTTCGGGGTCGGCCCTTCGTCAGTAAAGACCGCAAACTGCACGCCATAGAAGTTTCCATCCGGCCCGCGGCGCAGATCAGTCAGCATCGTCAGGCCGGTGGCGTAATCGCTCACCTCGCCGCGCGGCGTCACGCGCACTACCTTGGCCGATCCAGGCACATAGGGCGCGCCGCTCAAGAAGGAGACCAGCGCGTTGCCGTCGTCGTCAAAATCGATCCCAGTCGGCACGGGATCGGCCAGCATCTCGCCGCCGCGGGTCGGGCTGGGAAACGCCCCAGGGATCGGCTGGAAGGTCGCCACCAGTTCGACAATGTTAGAATCCGGCCCGACGCACAGCAGCGTGTTCCCCCCGGCATCGGCCACCCAGAGGTTGCCATCTGGCCCGGCAGCGATCCCATAGGGGTGTGATTCGATCACTGTGCCGTCGGGGTTCATGCGCCGCTCAATCCGCCACAGCGACGCAACGGTCTCCACCTCGCCGTCTTCGCCAATACGCACCACGGCGGCTACGTTCTCCGGCGGGGTTACCTCTGCCGTCCCGTCGCCAATCCAGGCTCCACTGGTGACAAAGATCTCGCCGTCCAGTTCGGTGATGCGAGCTGCCCCCGTGGCCTCCATGCCGATGAGCACCGAAGGCAGCGTCGCCGCCACGGTCTGCGTGCCATCGCTGTCGATCCGGAGCACCCGCGCTGTATCGCCGCGCGTGGCGGTGACCGTCTCACCGCTGTTCGGGTCAATCGTTTCAAATTCCTCATCGCCGCCCGTGCCTGAATCGGCCACCCAGATCGTGCCGTCCTCGGCAATATAGATGCCCTGAGGCCCATTCAGCCCCTCGGCAATGACCGTGCCCTCACCCTCCTGGGTAAATACCGGCGCGGGTTCAGCCACCACCGCCAGTATCATCCCCAAGATCAGCGCGGCCACAACAATTGCTCGCCTGATCATAATAGCTTCTCCCTTTGATGAAATGGATGGAACTACGATAAATCAAGATGATCCAGGTCGTTCATCCACAAGCAAGGCGTGCGCCAGTCCTGCCGTCCTCCTTTCACAATGTAGCCCTCAAGCCGAATACCCAGGTGTAGTATGACGGGTTCTGCCGACAGCAGCGCGACGGAATAATCGAGTCCAGCATGATCCACCTGACGATAGGGCAGCCATGATGAAATATCGCCCCCTCGCTGTGTACAAGCCCAAATAAGGTTCTGAACGATAGCGCCGCCGAGGGTCGTGCAGGGTCTACACCCCCAGGAATTTCTGTCGAACCAGGTGCGCTGCTGTTTCTGACTGGTGCGGGTGGATAATGCACCAGACACGCATGGACACGGCGACACGTCCACCCACCGGTGAGTGTAAATCAACCGGGCAGCAAGTGATAGTACAGGGGACTACAGTGCCGGTTGCCATTTACTCCAGCCCGTCCCACCAAAATTCCGTTGATCTTATTGCACGCCGACCGCTTCAACTGCCTGGCGCGCCGCCACCAAATTGCCGGTGGGCGCGGTGATCGGCGTCACACAGCCTGTTCCCAGGATAAAACGCCGCCCGCCCGTGGCAGCCAGGGCCGTTTGGGCCTCTTGTGTCACTTGGTCGGGTGTACCGCGCAGCATCGTCTCCCATTGGCGCAGCCCGCCGCAGAGCGCCATCTTCGTCCGCTTCAGCCCTTCTTCCAGTGAGGGGGGTGTCTCCGTATCGTGCCAGTTGATCACCTGTGCCGGGTAATCAGCCACCAGGTCAAACATCACATTTTGGCCGTGTAGATGCACCAGATTAAACCACATGCCCTCGGTCGCCTCCAAGATGCGTAAATCCAGCGGGCGGCAGAAGGTGCGATATTCGTCTTCGGTCAGCAAGTCATAGCTGGCGTGCTGCACGGCCAGGAAGATACCGGCAGCGCCGGTGCGCTTGAGCTTATCAATGAAGCGCACAATCGACTCGGTGATCGTCGCCAGCCCTTCCTGCACCGCATCGGGATGCTGGCGCAGGTCGGAGATCAGCCGTTCCCCGGCCAGGTTCTTGGCTTGTGACAGGGGATTGAAGATGGTCTGGATAAAGGGCGCCTCTTCGCCCACGCTTTCGCCGATCAGCCGGTTAGCCTCCAGCACTTCCCCTTGCAGCCCGTCCGTAGGTTCCAGCGGTGGCAGGCGTGTCCAGTCCTCCGCCGTGTGGATCACGCGCGGCCCCCAGACGTATGTCCCCTCCTCATTGCCGCGCCATGTCGTGGTCGCGCCGTAGCCTGCTACACAAAAATTGCTGTTCGGTGTGACCTTGATAAAGTCGAAATCATAGGTCTGCTGAAAGGCCAGCGTGGCGCGCGCCAGTTCCGGCCCGCGCAGGTCGTCCACCGGCCAATGCCGCCAGAGCGCCACCGCTGCACGATCCACTTTCTCTCCAGCAAAGGTGGCCTCCAGCCGTTCTCGCTTCTTCATCGCCCCTCCTCTATCTTGCTTGCATCTGCTAGGTCGCCTGTCGTTGGTGCCACAACTGCCGGATCATCTGGCAATGGCCCACATGCCCTGCGGTATGCTCCAGGGCGTGCAGCAGCGCCCACGCCACCGTGTAGGTATATTCACCGTCCGGCGTCTCACACTCGCGGCCCAAGTCCGCCGTAGTCAGGCGCGCCAGCACCGAGCGGGAATACGCCAGCGTCTCGGCCAGCCGCGCTTGCAGCGCAGCCGCATCCTGCCCGCTCGTCTCAAACTCGGCGGCGCGCACCCGGCCCGAATCATCCCTTGCAACCACATCACCGATCCAGAAACGCTCCGATCCCGCCACATGCTCGGCGAGTATCGCCAGCGAGTTCATCTCCGGCCCTGGCGACCAGTCCAGTGCAGACGAATCCAGCCCGTCCAATGCGTTGTGCAGTTCGGTATGTAGCTCCTGCAACCGATCATACAAGGCTTCATAAACCGGCTCCATACCCCCTCCTGGCTTTACTAAGCTTGGGCCATTTGCGCTGCGATCCGGATCTGCCGCCACGCCTCCGCCACATGCCGGTGCTCCGTGTTGGTCTGGCCGATGCTAAAGCGCAGCGTATAGCGGCCATCCAACTTCGTATGGCTCAAGAAGATCGCGCCGTTCTGGTTCAACTCCTCCAGCATCTGTTCGTTGACCGCATCGCCTCCCTTGTGGCGGAAACAGACCAGGCTCAACGGCGCGGGCGCAGCCAGCTCAAAATCCGGGTCGGCGTTGACCCAACTCGCAAACTCCTGCGCCAATGCCACATGGCGGCGAATCTGCGTCTGCAACCCCTCCACCCCATAGTGGCGGATCACAAACCAGAGTTTGAGGGCGCGGAAGCGGCGGCCCAGCGATACCTGCCAGTCGCGGTAGTCAATCACAGCGCCCGATTCGGTGGCCTTGTTGCGCAGGTATTCAGGCAGGATGCTCAACGTGTCGATCAGGGCGCGGCGGTTCGCCACAAAAAAACAGTTACAGTCAAAGTTGGTGAACATCCATTTGTGCGGGTTGAAGCAGTAGCTATCCGCCAACTCCAGCCCGCGGTGGATCCAGCGGAACTCCGGGCAGAGCGCGGCGGTTCCCGCCATCGCGCCATCCACATGCAGCCACACCCCCTGCTCGCGGCAGATCGCGCCGATCTCCGGCAGCGGGTCAACGGCAGTGGACGACGTTGTGCCGACCGTCGCCGCCACAAAACAGGGCACAAAGCCCGCGGCGCGATCCGCCGCGATCTGGGCGGCCAGCGCATCGGGCCGCATGGCAAAGTCGCGGTCCACGTCGATCAGCCGCAGCCGTTCGCGGCCCAATCCGGCGATCTTCACTGCCTTTTCAATCGACGAATGGGCTTGTGTCGAGCAGTACGCCGTCAGCCTGCCGTCCAGCCCCACTTCGTTGCTCTGATACTGGGTGGCCTGCTCGCGCGCCGCCAGCACGGCGCACAACGCTGCGCTCGATGCCGACTCCTGGATCACCCCTCCCCCGCGTGAAGTGGAGAGAAAGTGGCCGGGTAGGTTCAGCATCTTGGCCACCCAATCCAGCACATGGGTCTCCAACTCGGTGCAGGCAGGGCTGGTAGCCCACATCATCCCCTGCACCCCCAGCCCTGCCGAAAGCAGTTCGCCTAAGATCGACGGGCCAGAGGTATTGGCCGGGAAAAAACCAAAAAAGTTGGGCGACTGCCAGTGGGTAATCCCCGGCATAATCACGCGCTCCACATCCGCCAGCACGTCCTCAAACGGCTCATGCTTCTGCGGCGGGTCAGGGGGCAGTTGAGCGCGAACCTCACGCACATCCTCCCCGGCGGCTCAGCGGCGGTGGC
>CAZYQJ010000180.1:446-3836 GCA_964649925.1 uncultured Litorilinea sp. | reverse complement strand
CGCGAACCTCACCCGGTTGTACCTGGCTCTGCACAGGATAACGCTCGATGTTGCGGTAATAATCGGCGATCCAGTCCACCAGCATGTGCCCATAGCGCTGGAACTCATCTGGGGTCATGTGTTCGCCTGGCTGCGATTGGCGTGCCATTGGTGCATTCTGATGTGCTGTAGTCGTAGATGTCGACATTGTAATCATCTCCTTTAGGGGAGATTCTAGCACCTCATAGATGGGCAGCCAATCGCTGCTCGGCCTCAGCCATGCGCACCCCCGTGATCTCCAACCAGCGCACATACACCTGGGCGATGCGGTCCAGGTGTCGCGTCATGATCGCCTCGGCGCTTGGGCGCATCCCCAGCCGTTCCGCGCCGTGCGCCAGCGAAACCAACACCGAAAAGACCCGTTTCAGACAGGCCGCAGCCACAAAAAAGTCCAGGTCAGGCCCCGTAGTGCCGCCCTGATCGGCATACCCGGCCTCGATGAGTGCGGCGGCCTCCCAACTTGCCTGTGACCCTGCCAGCACCAACGTCCACGCCAGGTCAAAGCGTGGGTCTGAAAACTCCGCCTGCGTCCAGTCGATCACGGTATAGCGGTCGGGCGGCGCAAAGAGCACATTCGCCGGGTGAAAGTCCCAATGGATCAGGCTCAACGCAACCGGCGCAACCGCATCCTGCCGCGCCAGCAGCCACGCCATGCCATCCGCCACACCGTCAACCGGATAGCGCTCGCTGTGACCGGCCAGAAACTGCAACTGCTCCGCCACGGTGCGCCGCGGCAAGCGCGCCACGTCTGCGGCGGACAGGTGCTGCCAGGCCAGCGTGTGGAGCTGCACCATCAAGCGGCAGAAGTGGCGCATGTGCTGATCCGCCTGCGGCGCGCCAGGCTCGAGCATCGGCCCCCACAGCAGTTCACCCGGCACACGTTCCATGATCAAAAAGGGGCGGCCCAACGCAGCCGCCCCACGCTCCACCGCGATGACCTCCGGCACTGGATACCCTGCCTGGCGCAAGAGCCGCAGCGCAGCCGCCTCAAGCCCTGCCTTCCATTCGCCGCTCTCGCCAAAGTAGAGACGCAGCACGCGATCCGCTGTGCGCCCTGTCGCCCGTTCCTCCACCGAAAAGCCGTAGACATCACTCTCCCACCCCATGCTGAGGTTGGTCAGCGCGCTGACGGTGAAGCGCGGCGCCAGATAACGCTGCAACCCCGCTGCAATATCTCCCGGTTGGGCCATCGCCTGATCCTCCAGTTGATCCAAAATTTTATCGACGCTGCCAGGCCTGGTCACACGGGCCGCACATCTGATGATAGAACGGGTCGTCGGGCGTGATCTCCCCCCGCAGGACCGGCTTGCCCTCCATCCCCGACTTGTACAGCGCAGCCAGGAATTCCAACGTGCCGCGCACATCCGGCCCGCTGACTGGGGGCCGCTCGCCACGCTGCATGGCGGCCAAAAACGCAGCCAACTGCGCCGCATGCGAGGACGGCACATCCTCCGGGATCGCAGCCCATTCTGCCACTTCCTCGGCATAGGGCGCGCCTGCCACCGCTGTATAACGCCAATCGGCGTTCTTGTAGCTGTAGAGATGGGTCAATTCGACGGTCGCCTTTTGAAAGTCAAAGCGCACATAAGAGACTTCGCGCGGGCAGAGCACCGCATTCGTCAGGTTTGCCATCGCACCGTTGGCAAAGCGCACGCTGGCCATCGAGACATCCTCCACCTCGATATCACGGTCCAACGTGCCGATCATGGCGCGCACTTCCTGCCACTCGCCCAGCAGCCACAGCACAAAATCCATGGCGTGGATGCCGTGCCCCATGCTGCACCCGCCCAACTCGGTCGCCCACTTGCCGCGCCAGGGCACAGCATAATATTCAGGCGTGCGATACCAGGTGACCAGGCTGTTGCAGACCAGCGGCTTGCCCAACGTCCCCTGGTCGATCAACCGCTTAAGGTGCTGCCCGCCCGAACCAAAGCGCCACTGAAACACGCTGCTCGTATAGTTGCCGGTGCGCTGTTCTGCCTCCTGGATGCGGTCCATCTCGGCCAGTGAGGCGCAGAGCGGCTTTTCGCACAGCACCCATGCGCCCGCCTCCATACTTTGTACCGCCAGTGCAGCATGCGTCCCTGGGGGCGTGGCTATCAAGACCAGCCGCGGCTGTTCTGTGGCCAGCATCGTGTCGACATCAGTATAGGCGTGGGGAATGTTGTGCGTTTCGGTAAAGGCGCGCACGCGGTCGGCATCAATATCCATCGCCGCCGTCAAATCCACCTGTTCGCCCGCAGCGCGCACCGCCGCGACATGCGAGCGCGCGATTCCCCCCGTCCCGATCAGCACGGTTCGCATCGGCTCATTTGCCATCATCCTCGTCCTTCGTCGTGGGCCGGGTCAACCGGCAGGGTCAGCTAAGGGTTGTGCCATGCACTACGGATCAAGTGCCCGGCGCGTCCCGCGTCAGGATCACCAGATAGCGCATTGGCGCGCTGCTGTGATTGTACAACCCATGCAGCTTTTGGGGATCAAAGAGTGCGGCCTCGTTGGCGCGCAGCACTTGTGTCGTCCCATCGATCTCTAGTGTACCCTCTCCTTCCAGCATATAAAAGCCCTCTAACCCGCCGTGTTGGTGCGGCGGGTGCGAGCGCTGGCCGGGTCCGACCTCGGTCACATGCACATGCAGCGGTTCGTTGCTCAGGTCAGCGTCCAGCCAGCAATGCGCGATCCCTCTGACTGTGTGGTCAAGAAACTGCATTCGTCACTCCGTCCCTCGTCTATGTTATGCAGGAATCGGCTGCGCGGGGGAGACAAACCCCGGAATGGCGACCAGCATGGCAAAGGCATTGGCAAAGTAATGGCCCGCCACCCCTGTCTGCGTCGCCGGGGTCACGACGATGGAGCCAGGCCGCAAAGCCACCTCCACCGTCTGCGCCGGGTCACGGTTGGGGCAGGGATATAAGACGGCTTTGCCGTGCGGCTCACCTGCCACCTCCGGCAGCCC
The DNA here is from genome assembly GCA_964649925.1 of uncultured Litorilinea sp. Taxonomy (GTDB): domain Bacteria; phylum Chloroflexota; class Anaerolineae; order Caldilineales; family Caldilineaceae; genus QEUY01. The sequence continues at coordinate 844 of CAZYQJ010000180.1, read as the reverse complement.
GTAGGCCGCGCGCGGCAGCACCAGCGCGATCTCAGAATGGGCGACGCTGCGCCCCTCCCCCACCGCAACCGGGGCATGATGGTGGCGGCTGGGCGGCGGGTTCCGGTCATGGCGCATGTCCAGCGTGTGTTCGTTGACGCGGTTGACCCCGCGCTGATCCGCCGCGCCCGCGCGCACGGGCGGCAACGCCTCACGGCGAAAAGCGCTAGGGTACGCAGCACAACCGCCCGGCTTGTCCGGCAGATGGCGCAAAAACGCGACCTGAGGGGCAACGTAGCCCCCCAGATCGCTCGTCACCTCAAAGTAGACGCCGCGGCCCTGCACCGTGAGCGCGGCCCCCGGCTCCAGCGCCACCACATCGCCCGGCCAAAGCGCGGCCTGCCAGTCACCGGTGGTCT
>CAZYQJ010000180.1:0-436 GCA_964649925.1 uncultured Litorilinea sp. | reverse complement strand
CCGATACACGGGCAGCGTCCGCCGACATCACAAAACGAAAGACTGCCCGATCCGCCGCACCCGACCAGCGTTCTACCCCGTCCCAGCGACCCACCGCAAAGGTGTATTCGGGCCCATGCAGCGCGTGCAGCGCCGCCAGCAGCGCATCCAGGCGCGCCGGTTCGTCCACATGCGCCGCCGGGCAGATGACCCCTTGTGCTGTGGTCAGTTCCAGACGCGCCTACGCCTCGACCTGCTCCGGCAGCCGCACCCCGTCTTGCAGCAGGCTGGCGCGCTCCGGCCACTGGTAATGCTCGCGCACCCCTTCCATCCCCTCCATCTCCAGCAGCGCATCCAGCACATCCGCGCCCTGGTTATAGCTGCGCGTCTGCGGGCTGTTGAGCGCGCCCCACAGCAGCATCGACCGGACGCCCGTCTTGAAGGCCAGCAGTTCGCG
>CAZYQJ010000179.1:8289-8867 GCA_964649925.1 uncultured Litorilinea sp. | reverse complement strand
CGGCAATGGTTTCCTTTCTGGTAGACCGTAAGGCCAGCGAACACGGCGTTCTCAGCGCGATCTTTCACCTGGCCACCGTTGGCGCGCTGGAAATTGAGATGAGCAACGGGATCACGCTGCGCCGTCGACGCACCGAGCCAATTGCAGCGGCGCGCACCCTGCCCGATGCCTATGGCGACCCTGTGCCGATTGACCCGCACCTGGCCTATCTCTTTGACAAAGTGCTGCTGCCTGCTGTCCCCGAAGACCACGCCGTTAGCCTTGACGCTGTCGCCCCCACGCTGCGCGCCCACCTGCCAGAGCTATACGCACAGTTGGGCCGCGACGTACAGCGTTACTTCATCGACGTCCCCGGACGCAGCGGATCAGTGCCGCCGCTCCTCTGGGTCATCCTGTTCACCACACTTGCCGCGCTGGTCCTGCTTGGCCTTCTCTCCATCTTCGCCGCCATTGTGATCGGCGTAATCGCCATTGCCCTGCTCGTATGGCTTGGCCGGGCAAGTGGCGGCAGCACCTATTCGGACGAAGGCGTGCGTGAAGCCGAACGCTGGCGGCGCTTCAAGAACTACCTGGTGGAC
>CAZYQJ010000179.1:2994-8279 GCA_964649925.1 uncultured Litorilinea sp. | reverse complement strand
GCCGCTGCCCAGGAGATCCTCGACCGCTACTTTGGCTATGCCGTGGCGTTGGGTGTGGAGGAGGTTGTCTTGGCGCAGGCGGAGGCGTTGGGTGCAGGCGGGCCGCTCTGGATGCCCGTCCCGGTTTCCACATCGCCCACAGCGTCTACCACGCCAACATCCCAAAGCTGGCCGCCGCGGCCTGTACACCGTCCGCGCCCGCGTGCAACGGTCGGCACAGTACTGGGTGGGCCGCGGCCCAGACCTGTCACACCGCGCCCGCGCCCCACGCTGGCAGGCATGTCCGAAAGCATGGGCGGCTCACTGCGCCGCGCCAGCAGCAACCTCGGTGCGCTGCTCGCCACGGCTGCCGGTTCGTCGGACAGCAGCGCGCGCAGCGTCGTCCTCGACAGCCCGCTGGGCCGCCGCGAGATGAAGTGGCAGCCGGGTGTGTCGGTCAACACCGTGCTGGACGACATCCTCAAGCAATCGGTCTCCGACGCGCGTGCAATGCGCGCCCGGCAAGAGGCCGCCCGCGCCGCACAACGGGCGCAGGCCGCAGCCGAAAGACAAGCGCGCGCCGAGCGTTCCCGCAGTAGGGACGACCGCAGCCGCAGCAGTTCGCGATCCAGCGGCGGCTTTGGGCGCAGCAGTTCCAGCGGCTCTCGCTCCAGCAGTTCCAGCCGCAGCAGTTCATCCAGCAGCAGGTCAAGCAGTTCAAGCCGGTCTAGTAGCTCAAGTAGTTCGCGGAGCGGCGGCGGCGGGCGCAGCGGCTTCCGCTAGACCCTGCCGCGCCCTACGCTAGAGAGGTTTCGCATGTCGCGCTCCGGTTCCGACTACATCAACGCTTCCATCCGCGCCCTGCCTGGCGCGCCGAGGCACAGCGTCGACGCCACACTGCGCCGCCTGCAGTGGAATGAGAACCCGTTCGATTTCCCTGCGGACCTTAAAGAGGAAGTGCTGCAGCGGCTGGCACGGATGCCCTGGTCGCGCTACCCGCTGGGGCTGCGCGCCTACGACCTGATGGATGCATTGGGTGATTTTCACGGCCTGCCCGCCGAAGCCGTGGTGGTCGGCAATGGCTCCAGCGACCTGCTGCGGCTGGTGATTTCGGCGGCGCTAGCCCCCGGCGACCACATGGTGACGATCGCCCCCACCTTCCCGGCCTACCGCCGCCATGCCCAAATGCTCGGCGCAGCGGTGCATGAAGTCGCACTCGACCCCGACCAGGATTTCGCGCTGCCCGTCGATGAGATCATCGCCCAAACGGCCCAGCAGCAGGCCAAATTGGTGGTCGTGTGCGCGCCCAACAACCCCACCGGCACGGTCTACCACCCCGACGCGCTGGCGCGCATTGCCGACGAGTGCGACGCACTGATCCTGATCGATGAGGCCTATGCTGAATTCAGCCGCCAGGACTTGCGCCCGCTGCTGGACGCGTACGCGAACGTCGTGTCAATCCACACCTTCAGCAAGGCGTTCAGCCTGGCTGGCGCGCGCATCGGCTACGCGCTGGCTGCGCCCAGCGTCGCCAACGAACTGCAGAAATTGGTCACCGCCTTCACCCTCAGCCCTTTCAGCGAAGCCGCGGCCATCGTTGCCCTGGCGCATTTCGACCGCTTCCAGCAAGCCGTCGACCGGCTCACAGCCGAACGTGATAGCCTGGCCGCCGCGCTGGCGGCGCTGCCAGGGGTGCGCGTCTTCCCCAGCGGGACGAACTTCCTGCTGGTTCGCCTGAATTGTCCCGCCACTCAAGCGCGCAGCCACCTCCTCCAGACGCAGCAGCTACTGGTCTCCGAGATCGGCGGCTATCCCGGCTATGAAAACTATCTGCGGATCAGCGTAGGCACGCCGGAGGAAAATGCGCTTGTAGTGGCGGCATTGGCCGAATGGTGCGCCGCCCAACCCTGAAACGCAGGCGCGCCCTAGCTGCGCCGTGACTGCCACCAGAAGCGCGCTAACGCCAACGCCAGCAGCCCGCCCACGCCGAGATAGACAACAGGCAGCCCCACCGCCACCACCAGCGAATAGGCCACCAGTGGCCCCAGCGCAGACCCGGCATCGGTCGTGGTGGTAAAGACGCCGACAAAGGTATGGGGTCGCGGCGTGGTCAACGCCGCGCCGGTTGCGGCGGCGCTCATCACAATATGCAGCGCGCCGTCGCACAGCAAGATCACAAACAGGCACAGGATCGCTCCCACAGGCGACAACGTGACTGCGCCCAACAGCGCCGCCACCAACACCAGCCCCACCAGTGCCGCCGCATTGTCCTGGCCGATGCGGTCCGAGGCTGCACCGACCAGCGGCCCCAGCCCCAGATCGGTCAGCCAGCGCACCCCGTGTAACATCCCGGTCAAGGTCGCCGCGCCGATGCCCAACCCGGCGAGGCCATTCCCTTGCCCCAATTTTTCTGCCACAAAAACAGCGGTTGTGGATACAACTACGCCGCTCAACAAGTACTCAAAAAAGCCTGCCGTCACCAGCCAGCGCAAAACGGGGCTGCCAAAGGCAGCGGCCCACCCGCTGTCACCTGCGCTGCGCTCGCGGTGTGCGTGGGTCTCAGGCCGTTCTGCGACAGGCCAGCGGATCGCCAGCCCCACGGGTAACGCCAGCAGCGCCGCCGCAATCGCCATTCCGACCGCAGCCTCATAGCCATAGCGGTCATAGAGCCAGCCGCCTGCCAGCACACTGATGGCGCTGCCCAACCGCACCAGCCCCCACAACAGCCCGGTCAACCGGCCCCTGGCTGTCGGCGCACCAGCCCACACAGCCTGATACCCCCCCTGGCGCAGCCCCGACCAGGCGATCCCCCACAACAGGCGCGCCCCCAGGAAGAGCGCAAACCCGGTCACCACGCCATAGGCCAGGGTCGCCGCCAGGCCCAGCACCACCGATATCACAAAAGGCCACTTTGCGGGCATACGCTCGTAGAAACGGCTTGCGCCGAGGTTTGAGAGCAGCCGCACCAGCCGATTTGCGCTCAACAACACGCCCACCAGCGGCAGCGCAATGCCCAGGCTGGGTGCGGCCAGCGGCAGGATGCTGTACATGAGCGAATCGCCCATGATCGCCAGCCCCACCGTAGCCCCCACAGAGGCGACCAGCCAGACAGCGCGGCGCGCGGTGCGCGGGCTGCTGTGCACGCGCGTGACGTCAACAGAATGGGACATGCGCTGGCTCAGTCAAGGCGAGGTGATAACTCCGCTAGATAGGGAGGAATAAATTCGCGTGCGCCGCGCACCGTCTCGCCCAGGTCAGGCCGCGACCGTGCGGGAGGCGCGACCACATGCGGTTTCGGCGCGGCCAGATAGGCGCGTGCGGCGTCATACCCTGCCTGCACCATCTCGTCGGTGTGGCTGAAATCGCGATAGCTGACATCGCGAAACTGGGGGAGGTGAATATGGTGCAGGTCAATCGTGTCATCCGCTTCGGCGCGCGCCAGGTCGCGCAGCAGCGATTGCGCCATCATCGTGGTCAATGTCTGGTTAGCGACGTCGATGACGCCCTTGATGGGCCGGTCGCTGGGGCCGCCATACGTGGCGTTGATTACGTAGATGCGTGTGGCCTGTTTGTCCATCGCTACGCTGGCCGCCACATTCGCCAGCACGCCGCCATCCACCAGCAGCAGCCCGTGATACTCCACCGGCGGATGCACAACCGGCACGGTCACGCTGGCTAACACGGCATCCACCAGGGGGGCAGTACGGTCTTCGCCAAAGATGAAGAGGCGGTTGCTCAACAAGTCCACGGCTGTGACATAGAGGGGCAGGCACAGATCGCCAAAGGTCGTCACCCCATCCGGCAGCCCGGCCTGGATCATCTTGCGCAGACCGCTGTTGGCATAGAGGCTGGTGCGCCCGCGCAGCACGCGCCACGCCGACCGCAAAAACGTACCGGGGTAGACTGTCCTGTCGTCCACCTGCCGCCACTGCGCGTGCATGTCCTTAATCGTATCGGCGGACACCCCGCGCGCAGCCATGAATGCGGCGTTGATCGCCCCAGCCGACGTACCCACCAGAAACTCCGGCTGGATGCCCGCTTCCATCAGCGCGGCCAGCGCGCCCACCTGCAGCGGCCCACGGCTGCCTGCGCCGCTCAACACAAAGGCGATCATGACTCCTCCCCTTGCGGCGTTGGCGGGTCTACCTCTGAATCTGCCCCGCCGATGATGACTATGTATTCGCCCTTTAGGTCTCGTCCCGCCATGGCCTCGGCCAGTTCCGCCAGCGAGCCGCGCTCTACCGACTCATAGAGTTTAGTCAGGTCATTGGCGACTGCCGCGGGCCGGTTGCCATAGACCGACAGCGCATCCTCCAAAAACGCGCCCAGCCGGTAGGGACTCTCATAAAAGATCAGCGTATGGGGCGACGCCTGATCGACCGCCAGGAACCGCTGCCGCGGCCCACGCTTGCGCGGCGGAAACCCGCGAAAGGTAAAGCTGTGGACAGGCAGTCCCGACAGCACCACCGCCATGATCAACGCCGCAGGCCCATGGATCATGGTCAGGCCGATTGCTTCACCCGCTGCATTGGCCTCGATCACGCGGCGCACCAACGTAAAGCCGGGGTCCGAAATCCCCGGCGTGCCTGCATTGGTGACCAACGCCACCGACTTGCCCTGGCGCAGCATCCCCACAATGCGCGGCCCGACCTGCCGTTCGTTGTGTTCGTGAAAGGCCAGTTGGGGCCGGTCGATCTCAAAGTGCTTGAGCAGCCGTCCGGTCTTGCGCGTGTCCTCGCTGGCCACCAAGTCCACGCTGCGCAACGTCTCCAGGGCGCGCAGCGTAATGTCGCCCAGATTGCCGATCGGCGTGGCCACCAGATAAAGCGTGCCGGTCATAGCCCCGTCGCCGCCTCACTCATGCGGTCAGCGTCCCCTTGGTGCTGGGCACGTCGGCCCGCCGCGCATCCAGTTGGGTGGCGGCATCCAGGGCGCGCGCCAACGCCTTGAACAACGCCTCCGCCTTGTGGTGGTCGTTGCGCCCATATAACACGTTGGCGTGCAGGTTCATGCGCGCTTGAATGGCAAAGCTTTCAAAGAGATGAAAGACCAGGTCCGTCCCCAGCCCGCCGAGGCGCGGGGTGACAAACTCGGCGTTAAACACGCAGTAGGGCCGCCCGCCCAAATCCACCGCCACCAACGCCAAACTCTCATCCATGGGTACATAGGCGTGTGCGGTACGGACGATGCCCACCCGGTTGCCCAACGCCTGATCAAGTGCCTTGCCCAGACACAAAAAGGTATCCTCCGCGGTGTGATGCTCGTCGATATGCAGGTCGCCCGTAGCCTCTACCTCCAGGTCAAAA
>CAZYQJ010000179.1:0-2984 GCA_964649925.1 uncultured Litorilinea sp. | reverse complement strand
CAGCATATGGTCCAAAAAGCCAATGCCCGTGTTGATGTTAGCGCGCCCGCTGCCGTCCACGTTCAGCGTGAGGCGGATGCGGGTTTCCTTGGTGGTGCGTTCGATATGTGCGCTGCGCATGGGCAATTCCCTTCAGGCGTGTCTGCGGGTGAACAGGTTGAATGGCGTAGCTAAACGGCGAGTGCATGCAGCGCAGCCAGCAGCCGATCCGTCTGGTCGGGCCTGCCCACCGAAATGCGGATGCAGTTCTCCAGCCGCGGCTTGCGGTAGTGGCGCACCAGGATGCCCCGCTGCTCCAACGCCTCTTTCAGCGCGCGCCCCTCGCGCCCGATCACGTCGCACAGGATGAAGTTGGACTGTGAGGGATAGGGACGCAGATAGGGCACTGCTGCCAACTCCTGATAAAGCCGCTCCCGCTCCGCCTTGATCTTGCCGACGACCGAATAGATCTGGTCGATGTGGCGCAGGCTCGCCAGCCCAGCCACACTCGCCGCCACGTTGACATTGTAAGGCTGCTTGAACTTCCACAACGTCGCCATCAGCCAGGTGGGGCAGATGCCGTAGCCCAGCCGCAGCCCGGCAATTCCCGCGGCCTTGCTAAACGTCCGCAGCACCACCAGGTTATCATGGGTCAGGACCCAGGGCGCGCGGCTGGCATGGTCGGCAAACTCGACATACGCTTCGTCCAGCACCACCATGACCGGCAGTGCCAACAGCCGTTCCAGGTCGTCATCGCGCAGCCAGTTGCCGGTCGGGTTGTTGGGCGACGTCAGAAAGACCAGTTTGACTGTGCCAGACGGCTCGGCGGCGACCTGCGCTGCGATGGCCTGCACATCTACGTCATACTTGGCATCGCGCCACACCTCCAGCACGCGCCCGCCGCTCAGCCCGGCGTCAAAGCTGTACATGCCAAAGGTCGGCGGGCAGTCGATGATGGCGTCCCCCGGCTGCAAAAAGATGCGGCAGAGATAGTCCAGCAGTTCATCCGCGCCGTGGCCGGGCAGGATATTGGCGGCAGGCACGCCCACATAGCCGCTCAGCGCGTCGCGCAGTTCGCCCTGTTCCGGGTCGGGATAGATGTGGTAATAGTTGTATTCCGCCAATGCCTCCAGCACTGCCGGGGCCGGGCCGTAGGGGTTTTCATTGGCGTCCAGTTTGACCAGATCACCCGCGGGAATACCCAGGCGGCGGCTCAACACCTCGAACGGCTGGATCGGCGTGTACTCTTCCAGCTGTGCGATCTCAGGCCGCACTAACTCCTGCGGGTCAAAACGCGTGGTAGAAACCTGCTCTCGGCGTTCCATGCCTTCTCCCTGATCAAAGACGCCGCGCCACCGCAGCGGCATGGCCGGTCAGCCCCTCGGTACGGGCCAATGTCTCCGCGGCAGGCCCGATCTTGCCCAGCGCCGTCTCGTTCAGCCCGACGACGCTCACCAATTTGATGAAGTCCAACACATTGATCGGGCTGGCAAAGCGCGCCGTCCCGCCGGTAGGCATGATATGGCTTGGCCCGGCCACATAATCGCCCAGCACTTCAAAACTGCGCTCCCCCAAAAAGACGCCCCCGGCGTGCTTCACCTCGCCCAGATACGCCCACGGGTCCTGCACCAACAGGCAGAGGTGTTCCGGCGCATAGTCATTGGCTAACGCAAAACACTGCGCCAGCGACTCCGTGACCACAATACCGCTGCCCTGGGCCAGCGAACCGGCAATCACCTCGGCACGATCCAGCGTTTCCATCTGCGCCAGCACCGCGGCCTGTACCTGATCGGCCAGCGTTGCGCTGGGTGTCAGCAGGATGCCGCTCGCCAACACATCGTGTTCAGCCTGCGCCAGCAAATCCGCGGCCGCCAGTTCAGGGTCGGCGTGGTCATCGGCGATGACCACCGTCTCCGTTGGCCCTGGCAGCCCGTCAATCCCCACCAGGCCAAAGACCTGCCGCTTGGCGAGCGTCGTATAGAGGTTGCCCGGCCCGCAGATCTTGTCCACGCGTTGGATGGTCTCCGTACCAAACGCCAGTGCGGCGATGGCCTGTGCGCCGCCCGCCACATAGACCACGTCCACACCGGCGATGTCCGCTGCCGCCAGCATGGCAGGGTGCGGTAGCCCCGTGGCGCGCTGGGGAGGCGTGATCACCGCCACATGCGGCACGCCCGCTACGCGCGCCGGGATCACACTCATCAACAGCGAACTGGGCAGCGGGGCTGTCCCCCCTGGGCTATAGATACCCACACGCTCGATGGGCCGCACCAACTGACCCAGCACGCCTTCCTCATCATTATGGATCCAACTCAGCGCGGGCTGGCGGCGATGAAAATGCTCAATGCGCGCCGCGGCCAGGCGCAGTGCCGCGATCACTTCCGGATCCAACGCGTCATAGGCCGCGGCGATCTGATCCGCCTCGGCGCGCAGCGCGCACTCGACCCCGTCCAGCCGCAGCGTCCACTCGCGCAGGGCAGCGTCTCCTCGCTGGCGCACATCGGCCAGAATGCGGCGCACGGCCTCATCGGGCGAGATGCGCTCGCCGAAGATAGCCGCGTTGCGCTCCCACATCTGCTCCGGCACATCCATCTCATCCCAAGCAGTGCGGCGCAGAATCGTCTTCTGCGCCGCGGGCACATCCATGATTCGCATGCATCCATCCAATTCGTGTATTGCGTTCGTGACTATCGCTGCATTAGGGGTCACTGCAATCACGGGTAAAGCCACAGGACGGGCAAACAATCTTGCAGTGACGCTTCACCACCGGCCCCCCGCACAGCCAGCAGTAGGTGTCATCCTCCACATGATAGCCGGGCGGCTGCCTGTCCAGGCTAGGGGTCGGCCCTTCTGTGTGCGTCGCGCTCGCGGTGCGAACACCCTCACGAGTATAGAAGACCACCTGATGGTTCGTCAATTCACCTGCGTCGTAGACAAACTTGGCTGAAAAAAAGGCGTCCTGGTCCAACCAGCGCAGAAAGATGCGGTCGCCCGGCCACAGGTTC
>CAZYQJ010000178.1:0-8881 GCA_964649925.1 uncultured Litorilinea sp. | reverse complement strand
CTGATGGAGCTACAACAGCCGATTAGCCTGCGCAAGAACCAGGCGCAGGTGGGCAAGATGATGGAGATCTTGGTCGAGGGCGAGGGTGAGATTGCGGGGAGCGGCGAGCCGTTGTTGCTGGGCCGCAGCTATCGCGACGCCCCGGAGGTGGACGGGCTTGTGCTTGTGCCGGGGATCAGCGGGGTCCCTGCCGGGGAGATGATCGAGGTGTACATCAACGGGGCGATGGAGTATGACCTGGTGGGCGAACCCCTAGTGGGCGAGACCTTTTCTAGCACGAAGGCCGAAGGGGAGATGCCGGGCCGCGCCTCGATTGAGCTAATCTAGCCAAACCAGCCGCGGCGGCGTTGCTGCTGCCGCTGGATCTGGATCAGTTGTGAGACCTGTTGTTGGAGGGCTGCCACCGTCGCCTCAAGGGCGCGCAGGCGGCCCTCGCTGCGTTCTTTGCGGGTTTCCTCGCGACGCTGGTATTCGGCCAGCGCCCGCTCCAATTCCAGCATCCGGTCACGCAGTTTGCGATTCTCGTCCTTAAGGTTAAAATTGTCCTGCACGACCACGTTGAGCACCTCGCGCAGCGAGCCTTGGCTGTTGAGGACGGCTTGCTGCGTGCCTGCCAGGGTGTTCATGGCGTCACTCACCAGACGGGCCAGCCCTGCGGGTTCGATGGCTGTGTCCTCTGCGCCGTCTTGCGTGGTGGCAAGCGCGGTGGCTGAGGGTTCATCGTCCGCTTCGACGTCTACGGCGTCTTGGGGTGGAGGCAGGGGGTGCGGCGTGAGCGAGGCCTCGATCTGGGCGTCGTCATAGCCCTGGTCGATCAGGTTTTTGAGCATGACCAGCGTGGCGACGTCCGCATGGCTAAACGTGGCTTGGCTTAAATCTGTATCGGGCGCGGCCATGTCGGGGCTGAGATAGCGGCCATAGCGCCGACAGAGCCGCTCCAGGGCGGCCGTGTCGATGTCGAGGTGTCTGGCAACTTCCGCCGCGGTAAAGCCGGTGGATTGCATAGTAAGGCGTGTAGACAAGTTAGGTTGCGGAGCAGAATGGTTCCGCCCGCGTCCTCCGGCATATCGAGTGGCTACTCGTCGACGACGCGCCATGTTGTGTCGATCACGTCTGCATCATCAGGCTGGTGAGATCCGCGCGGGTTCATCCGTCTGCCGCCAAAGGCGCGGTTGACGCTGTCGGATGGGGCCAGGGCCACAAACAGCCGGGCGACCAGCAGGAAGATCGCCAGGTCGTCAATCGGCAGACCGGGGATCAAATCCAGCGGCCAAACCCAATAGAGCAAGGCCAGGGCGGGAAGCATCAATTTAAGCAAGCCAGGAACCTTGGGGTCCCAGAGTAAGCGCCAGGCCGCATTGACATCACGCAGCAGCGCTGTCAGGTTCCAGCCGCTGCCAGGCCGGTAGGATGCTTGTCTATTCATGTGATTTGAACTCCTTTGAACATGACTCAATCATCTCAAGAACGGTGATAGCAGGGTAGCCCGTTCCATAAACAGGCAAATGCCCCTAATAGCTTGCTTAAAACCGTCGGGACGATTGATTCATAAACGGTGACCAGTATAACGAACTTTGTAGGCGCTGACAACTCACCGGCGCTCACCTGTGTTACGAATGCCCACGACTGCTCAGATGCTCTTCGACTATCCCGATATCCTGATCCACGTCTTGGCGGAACTGCGCAACGCCTTTGTGGATGCCGCGGATACACGGGAGCAACTTATCGACCTGGTGGCTGCCCAGATCTCGGACCCGACCTCGGTACAGATGGCTCTGGAGGAGGTGTCCGACTTTTCCGCCGACAGCCGCCAGGCGTTGGAAACGCTGCTCAAAGAAGGCGGCGAGATGGCCGAAGCCCAGTTCAGCCGACAGTTCGGCGGCATCCGCCAGATGGGACCGGCCAAGTTGGAGCGTGAGACCCCGTGGCTGTATCCGGAAAGCACCGCCGAATTGCTCTACTACTACGGGCTGATCGGGCGGGCGTTTAAAGGGGCAGGCCAACAGGCCCACACCGCGATCTATATCCCCAGCGACATTGCGCCCTGGCTCCCCCATCCCCAGAACCCTGCGCTGGAGGGGGAGTGGACGCTGCGCATCGTCTCCCCGCCGCCGCCCTCGCGCTCGCTGCTCGCAGACGACAGCTTTTTGGAAGATGTAGGCACACTGCTTGGTTTTCTGCACACCGAGCGGCTGCGATTGACGCCCGAAGGCCCGCACCCCGAAGACATTGACCGGCTGGTGCAGCGGCTGCAGATCCCTTTCGACGACGACATGCCCGACCTGAATGTGCGGTTGGCGTTGCTGCTGCACCTGGCGAACCGGCTGGGATGGCTGCGCCGCGGCGATGACGGCTGCATCCATTTGACCGGCAACCGGGTGCGTCAATTCCTGGACAGGACGCGCGCCGAGCAGCGTCAAACCCTCTGGGCGGCCTGGCGCGATTCGTCCGACTGGAACGACCTCTGCCGCACCCCTGGCCTGGAATGTGCGGAAACAGGCAACTGGAAGAATGACCCCCTGCAAACGCGCACCACCATCCTTCAACTGCTGGCGAAACTCCAGCCCGGTGCGTGGTACAGCCAGTCCGACGTGATCCGCGCCATTCGCGAGACAGAACCGGATTTCCAACGGCCCACGGGCAGCTACGATACGTGGTACATTCGATCAACCACTACGCAGGAATTCCTGCATGGTTTCGAGCAGTGGGATGCCGTGGAAGGGGCGCTGCTACGCTTTTTGTTTCGCGGCCCGCTGCACTGGCTGGGCGCACTCGACCTGGCCGAACCGTCGGGCGGCGACGACTGGCAGATTTCCCTCAGCCAGCAAGGGTCAGCCTGGTTGGGCCAGGATTCGCCGCTGCCCTATGAAGCGCCGCGCAAACGGATGCAGATGGGGGACGACTTTAGGGTCGTCATCCCGCCGGGCACGCCGCTGGGAGACCGCTTCCGCGTCGAGCGCTTTGCCACCTGGCAGGCGACCTATCCTCAATTCGTCTACCAGATCAACCAGCGGGGTCTGAAGCGCGCCGCCGAAGAGGGCATCTCCACCGACAAGATCGTGGCGTTCTTGGCCCAGCACGTCGAGTCGCTGCCGCCCAAGGTCAGCGCCGCGCTGGAGCGGTTTGGCGCGGCGGAGCGTGTACGTTAGCACCCTGCCTGCGGCGGCAAACAGGGTATGATACCGCTGTCCGAATGTTTCTCCCCGGTGTGGCAGCGGAATTTCGACAGGAGTTGACTGCAAAAGATTGTGCAGAAACGCGCATTGACAGCCCCCTAAAAACAGTGTAAGATTTGCCCGCCTCATAAGGACTGCTGAGAAAAATCCTCTTCCAAACGGTGATGCGGAACGGGCTACAGGCCAACCCGGCATGCCGCCACAGAGGTTTCTATAGACAACTAGGTAGAGAAAGCTTGTCTTTCGGTGCTGTAGGCAGGGTTTTGGGTTCCTCGGCTCATTCCCCATCCCTGTGCTGCGCCATTACTCACACTGTTGTTCCACGATTTATTCGTTTCCACAAGGAGAGGATACTATGTCTGGAATGAGTAAGCTCAGGCGCGTGTTTTGGATTGGGCTGTTGGTGATGCTCGCCATGATCCTGGCAGCCTGTCCGGCTGCGGGTCCGGCCCCAGCTGGTGGGGAGGCCGCAGAAGCGCCCGCAGCAGAGGCGGAGTCGGGGCAAGCGGCTGCGGCCCAAAGCGACCTGCCCGCTGAACCAGGACGAGGCACAGATGGCACGGTGACCTTGCTCTATTGGCAGGCTGTCTCCATTATTAATCCCTATCTCTCGACAGGTACAAAAGATTATCACGCAGGGTCATTGGTGCTGGAGCCGCTTTTCCATTACGACGCCCAAGCCAACCCGGTTCCTGTGCTGGCCGAGGATATCCCCACGCTGGAAAATGGCGGCGTCTCTGAAGACATGTTGAGCATTACCTGGACGCTTAAGGAAGGGGTGCTTTGGTCTGACGGCACGCCGCTGACCGCGGAGGATCTGGTCTTCACCTGGCAGTACTGTGTCCATCCCGACACCGGCTGTAGCTCGTTGAGCAGCTTTGACAACGTCGCCAACGTAGAAGCGGTCGATGATCGCACGGTGCTGATCACCTTTGAAGAACCCGCCGCTTTCCCCTATAACCCCTTTGGCGGCTATCTGGCCCCGATCTTGCAGGCGGCGCAGTTCGCCGATTGTCTGGGCGCAGCCGCACAGGGCTGTTCCGAACAGAACACCTACCCGATTGGCACAGGCCCGTATAAAGTCAAGGAATTCCGCGCCAACGACGTGGTGACCTTCGAGGTCAACGAGAACTATCGCGAGCCGGACAAGCCGCACTTTGCCGAAGTGGTGATGAAGGGCGGCGGGGACGCAGCCGCGGCTGCGCGCGCCGTCTTGGAGACGGGCGAGGCGGACTATGCCTGGAATATCCAGGTCGAGCCGCAGATCTTGGCGGATATGGAAGCCGCCGGACTCGGCCAGGTCTACAGCGCGTTCGCCGGGAATGTGGAGCGTATTGTCGTCAATTTCACCAACCCCGCGGCGGATCTGGGCGAGTTGCGGTCGGAATGGACGATGGACGACCCCAACCCGCACCCGATCTTGTCGGACATCAAGGTGCGCCAGGCGCTTTCGATGGCGATTGACCGCAACGTCATCTCCGAGCAGTTGTACGGCCCTGCCGGGCGCGCTACCTGCAACATCCTCTCCGGCCCGCCCGCGGTGGTTTCCACCGCCAATGACGCCTGTCTGACCCAAGACCTGGAAGGGGCAGCGGCGTTGCTGGAGGAGGCTGGCTGGGTAGACAGCGACGGCGACGGCGTGCGTGAGAAGGACGGCATGCGTCTGAGCCTGCTCTATCAAACCTCCACCAACTCCGTGCGCCAGAAGACCCAGGCCTTGATCAAGCAATGGTGGGAGGAAATCGGCGTCGAGACGGAACTCAAGAATGTGGATGCTGCCGTCTACTTTGGCGGCGACCCGGCCAGCCCGGACACCCTGAGCAAGTTCTACGCCGATGTGCAGATGTACACCAACGGCAACGACAGCAGCGACCCGCAGCAGTACTTGGGCGACTGGCTGTGCAACGACGGTAACAACATCGCCAATGCCGCCAACAACTGGCTGGGTGAGAATGTCGAACGTTGGTGCAGCCCAGAGTACGATGAACTCTATCGCCAGTTTGTGGCGACGACTGACCCCGACCAGCGCGTCGAACTGGCGAAACAGCTCAACGATATGCTGGTGCAGAACTATGTGATCATGCCCCTGGTCTTTCGGGCCTCCCCCTCGGCGTGGGTCAATACGCTGGGCGGTGTCGGGGAACTGAACGGCTGGGACAGCGAAGAATGGAACATTGAGGACTGGTACCGAATTCGGTAAACCGGTTTTGATGGATGCGGCGGTGGTCTGCGGGGTGCGTCTTGCAGACCACCGCTTTGCCTGTCCTCTTGGGACTGGGATGAGGGTGTATGTCTCGATTTATCCTGCGCCGCACATTGACCGCAATCCCCACGCTGCTGCTGATCAGCCTTGTGATCTTTGCGCTGCTTGACCTCGCGCCGGGCGACCCCACCAGCAACCTGCCGTTGACGATCCCCCAAGAAGTGCGCGAGCGGATCCGCAGTGCGTTGGGGCTGGATCAACCCTTTCACATCCGCTATATCAGGTGGATGCAGCAGTTCTTTGTCAACGAGCCGCTCAACGCGCTGGAAGCCATGACCGGGCTGGAGATCGGCGATTCAGCGAACCGGCTGCGGATTACCTCCTGGACGAGCCGCGGCACACCTGTGGTCGATCTCATCCTCGAACGAATCCCCCAGACGCTGTGGGTGGTGGGGCTGTCCTATGTCCTGGCGGTGCTGATCGCCATCCCGCTGGGGGTGATCGCGGCGGTGCGCCAAAATTCGATCTTTGACCAGATCAGCACGGTGCTGTCCGTGATCGGCTTTTCGATGCCCACCTTTTTCACCGGGCTGCTGGCGATTGTGATCTTTAGCGTCCACCTCAAGTGGTTCCCTTCGGTCTATAACACCACGCTGGTCGTCAACGACTGGGCGAGCTTGGTGGCGCAGATCAAACAGATGGTGCTGCCGGTGGCGGTGCTGACCTTTTTCCAGACGGCCACCCTCAGCCGCTTTACGCGCGCTTCCATGCTGGATAACCTGGCGTTGGACTATGTCCGCACGGCGCGCGCCAAGGGGCTGCAAGAGCAATTGGTGGTGGTGCGCCATGTGCTGCGCAACAGTTTGATCCCGGTGGCGACGTTGATCGCGCTGGGCGTGCCGCAGATCTTTGCCGGGGCCATCATCACGGAGCAGATCTTCCGCATCAACGGGCTGGGCGCGCTGCTCATCAATTCGATCCAGAGCTTTGACATTCCGGTTGTCATGACCACAACGGTGATCTTTGCCATCCTGGTCGTGATTTTCAACCTGGTGGCCGATATCTTGTATGCGGTCTTGGACCCACGCATCCAGTATCATTGATCCCCCGTTCACGATAGATAAACCAAGAGAAATTGAAGCCTATGACCGTGACAACCACCTCAACCTCTGAACCGATCCCCGCCGTCATCCAGCATGACAGCCTGATGCGGCGCAAGCAGCGTACCCTGTGGGGCGATGCCTGGCTGCAGTTTCAGCACAACAAGCTGTCGATGTTTGGGCTGATCGTCCTGACGCTGCTGGTGCTGGTGACGCTTATCGGTCCCATTGTCTATGATGCAGACCCGGAATATATTGACATCTTGGCGGCGGAGCAGGCTCCGAGTTGGGCGCACCCGATGGGAACCGACGATTTGGGCCGCGATGTGATGGCGCGCAGCCTGTATGGCGGGCGCATTTCGCTGGCTGTGGGCGTGGTGGCGATGGCGATTGCGATCTGCTTGGGCACGATCATTGGCCTGGTGTCCGGCTATTTTCCAGCACTGGATAACCTGCTGATGCGCTTCACCGATATGATGCTGTCGCTGCCGCAACTGCCGCTGCTGCTGGTGATCATCATGTTGTTCCGTGAATCGTTGCGCGCCGTCTTTGGCCCGGAGGTCGGCATTTTTGTCTTGATCGTCTTTGTGATCGGGGTGTTGGGGTGGATGCCCACCGCGCGCATTGTGCGCGGGTCGGTGCTGTCAGTCAAGGAAAAGGAATTTGTCGAGGCGGCAACCTGTGTCGGGTCGGGCCGGAACAAGATCATGATCCGCCATATCCTGCCCAATGTCCTCAGCCCGATCATTGTCTCGGCCACGATTGGCGTGGCGACCGCGATCCTCAACGAGTCGGCGTTGTCATTCCTGGGGTTGGGCTTTCCCTCGGACGTGCCGACATGGGGGCGTCTGCTCTATGACGGCAAGGACTTTCTGACGCGCACGCCGTGGGTGGTGATCTGGCCGGGCGTCTTTATTTCGCTGACGATCCTCAGCATCAACTTTATGGGCGACGGGCTGCGTGATGCGCTTGACCCGCGCATGCGGCGCTAAGGTGTGGTTTCCTAACTGCATGAACCACGCGCTGGGCCAACAGGTGGGGTGACAAGGGTTGTCAGGCTGTGATCCTGGCCCACAAAAGCGCACGACCGGCACCCGAAGGCGCCGGTCGTGTTTATTGGGCTGGTTTATCTGAGCCTAGCGGCTCGCGGCACGGCTCTTGGCCGCCGAGAAGTTCTGGGCGACCGCGTCCCAGTTGATCACGTTCCAGAAAGCCTGGATGTAATCGGGCCGCCGGTTCTGGTAGTTCAGGTAGTAGGCGTGTTCCCACACATCCAGCCCCAGGATGGGGGTGTCCCCCTGCATGTAGGGGCTGTCCTGATTGGCGGTGCTGTAGACGTCCAGGTCGCCGCTCTTGTTGACGACCAGCCAGGCCCAGCCGCTGCCGAAGCGGGTGGCGGCAGCGTTGCTGAACTTCTCCTTAAAGGAGTCGAAGCTGCCAAAAGCCGAATTGATGGCGTTTGCCAGGTCGCCGGAGGGCTGGCCGCCGCCGTTGGGTCCCATGATCGTCCAGAACAGGTTGTGGTTGGCGTAGCCGCCGCCGTTGTTCTGGACAGCGGTCTTGATGTTATCGGGGACCTGGTTCATGTTGCTCAGGATCTCGACAATGTCTTTGCCCTCTAGATCGGTCCCGGCAATGGCATTGTTGAGGTTGTTCATATAGGCGGCGTGGTGCTTGTCGTGGTGAATCTCCATCGTGCGCGCATCGATGTGTGGCTCCAGCGCATTGGCAGGATAAGGCAGATCAGGCAAAGTGAACGGCATGAGGTCCTCCTTTATGCTGTTTCTGATTGTGGTTTCTTCTGTGTGTCAAAACCAATCGGGATTCCGAATGGATTGACCGATCTGCAAAAAGACGCTGTTGTTGGGATCGCTAGGACTCCAACAAGATGATAGTGTAGCGATTCTGTAAGGGGGTTGCCGTACCCTAGTATACAAATCAGTCCAGAGAGCGTCAAAATCAGGAGACGCGATCGGCCAGGTCAGCCTGGCTTGACGGTCAACAGCGTGATCTGCGGGGCTGCGCCAAAACGCACCGGGATGCCCTCGCCAATGCCGCGCGTGATGTAGACCTGGGTTTTGCCGCGCTGAAAATAGCCAGAGACCTCGGCGCGGCGCAGCCCCTGGCATTGCGTATGCGCGGGGCCGATCAAGGGCAGCACGATCTGGCCGCCGTGGGTGTGGCCTGCCAGCACCAGGTCTACCTGGCCAATGCCTGAGTCTTGCAGGATGTCGGGGTTGTGGCTGAGCAGGATGGTGGGCGCGTCATAGGGAATTTCGCCCAGAGCCTCGCGCAACTGCGGGCTGCCCTCGGTGAAATCGTCCACCCCGGCGATGTAGATGTCCACCCCGTCGGGTTGGTCGGGGGCATGGCTCAGCCGGATATAGCGGTTGTGCAGCGTC
>CAZYQJ010000177.1:0-8894 GCA_964649925.1 uncultured Litorilinea sp. | reverse complement strand
CCTCGTCGGGAGTCTCTTCCACCAACGTGGCTGCCAGTTCGGCCTCGGCGTTGACCGCAGCCGAGGCACGCCGGCGCGTCTGGACACGCCGTGACTTGTAGCGCCGGATCTGGCGTGACATTTTGTCGACCGTGGCGTCGATCGAGGCCAGGATGTCGCTGGTCGATTCCTCGGCGCGCAGGATTTGCCCGTTGTTGCGCAGCGTGATCTGGGCTGTATAGCGGTCGTCGGCGGCGCGGGTGGCATTGTATTCCAGTTCGACGCGTGCGTCGGACACCTCCGACAGGAAGCGGTCCAGCTTGCCTACCTTCTTGTCGACATACTCACGGATCCAGTCGGTGATCTCAACATTGCGGCCCTGAACGAGAAGTTGCATGGTCAGGTTCCTTTCTAAATACGTGAACGGATGCACTTATGCCCTTGTACACCCGGAGGATTGGGTATAAGGGAAGCAGAGCACCGAGTCAAACCGGTTGCGATGCAGCCATAAGGGCTGAGAGAGCGACGTCGCAACAGGTCCAATAGCGAGTATGGTAGACGGATCCGGCCCAACACGTTGGTGCGGAGTAGGCAGCGGCGGGTGGACGGCAGCGCCTCCACCAGCTTGGCGTGATCGGTTGAATTAGTTTGGGCTCGTCAGTCTAGGGCGCCAGACGATATCAACGTTGCGCCGTTGGGAGCGGTGTACACCAAGACGAGATGGGTCGGGCAAACAGGCCATGTGTCGTGGCTTCATACTTGCATTGTACGACCGCAGGGCACGGTTGTCAACCGGCGGTTTGATCCCGCCTCTGGGCCTTCCACACAGGTTTGACACCGGCTGCGTGCCATGATAAGTTAAGCAGCGCAACAACCTGGACAACACGACAGACAGCATAGAAGGGCAACCGTCCCCTTTTCGGGCATTTCTTAAAACGTTTTTGCTGCGTGCATGATGGGCGGCCGTCCACCGGCGGCGCGTCATGCCCTGTGATCTGCTGGCGCTTCTGTATCCTATCGGGTCTGCCCCCACACCCTGTAGCTGCCCCCGTCACCCCCGTTATAGCAATCGAGCCGGTTGGCTGGCGTCCATCGCATTTTCAACCGGCCCACAAGGCTGCGTTGCTTTGGCGGCGTACCTTTCAAAGACAGGCTGTCGATCATTTGAGGAGGAAAGATGAAACCGATCATTCGTCTGGCGTTGACCATCTTCATCTTGGCAGGGGCCGCACTCATGCCTGCTGTCATGTTTGCCCAGGATGAACCTACCGGACAAATCCCCCTGACCGGCTCGACCGGCGTGCATGACCCCACCCTGTTTAAGAACGGATCGACCTACTATGTCGCCCGTACCAATTCCAATCGGCTGCTCAGCGCCCCCAGTTTGAGCGGGCCGTGGAGTACTGTGCCTGGCGTTATCCCCGGCGGCAGCAACAAATGGGCGCCTCATGTGGTTCAAGTGGGCGACACCTATTACCTGTACTATGCGGTTTCCAGCTTTGGCACAAACAACTCGCGCATCGGCGTGATGCGGAGTACAACGCCTGGCATCCCGGAGAGTTGGGTTGATCTGGGTGACGTTATCCGGTCCGGCACACTGGATCCGAACGGCGCCACCTACAATGCAATCGATCCGGCGGTTCACCAGGATGATGAAGGTCAGTGGTGGATCGTCTGGGGTTCCCACTTTGACGGGATCATGATCCAGCGGCTTGAGGATGACATGCAGACGGTCACGGGCCCGGTGACCCTGTTAGCGTACCGGGGCAGCGATCGCTTTCCCGTCGACAACCCCAACTTCAACCGCATCGAAGGCCCGGTTATCTTCAAGCGCAACAACTACTATTACCTGATCACCGCCTGGGATTGGTGCTGCCGGGCCAATGGCAACGACAACACCTATAAGGTTGTGATCGGGCGTTCAGAGCAGATCGACGGCCCCTATGTCGACAAAAACGGCATCCCACTGACGCAGGGCGGCGGCAGCATTATCCTCAACAGCCGCGTCGCGCTGCCCGGCGTCACACCTGCCGGGCTGTATCGCGCACCCGGCGGCGCTGATATCTTCATCGAGGATGGCGTTTACTACATGGTTTATCATGCCTACAGACCCGCCAACACCCTGGCGATCCGGCCCATGAACTGGCATGATGATTGGCCGTACTTCGACGAACTCGACGGCGGCCCGTACGATCTGCGGGATGGTGCCTACTACCGGCTGATCAACCAGGATGGCATCATCACCGACCCGAACAGCCTGCAGAACCCCATGCCCAGCAACCGCTGTCTGACGGCCACGCTCGATACAGAGGGGGAGGCTCTCGTCACCAACGTTATCCAGGCGACGTGCGCCGACACGGTGGCGCAGGTCTGGCAGCTTCACCGGGAGTTCGACGGCTTCTATCGCTGGCGCAGTCTGATCGGCGACCAGAGCTATTGCCTGGCGGTGGCTGATGTTTCGGAGGGGACCAACGTGCTGCTTGCCCCCTGCGATGCCGCCGACACGACGCTGCAGCAATGGTATTTTGACGATACCGGACACGGCTTTCATCGCCCGGTCGTCAAGCAAGCGAACCTGGCCCTGGAGATCGAAAATGTGGATGGCGTCGTGGGCACCAACGTTGTCGGCGGCTATCGCCGTGACGGTGATCATCAGGCGGGAAACCTGACCCAAGCGGCTAAATGGCCGCCACAGCAGTGGCAGTTTTCCATGGTAAATGAGCCAATCCTGCTCGGCACACCCGGCGACCTGACGGTCGAAGCGACCGGCCCAGACGGCGCGCCCGTGACCTATACCGCGCCGACAGCGGTAGACACGCAGGATGGCACGTTACCCGTAACCTGCACGCCGCCATCGGGTTCGGTCTTGCCCCTGGGCGATACATCGGTCACCTGTTCGGCCACCGACAGCGACGGGAATACGACCAGCGCGTCGTTCTCCGTCACCGTAGTGGACACCACGCCGCCTAGCCTGATCGTGACCGCGACCCCGGCTTCACTCTGGCCCCCGAACCATAAGCTAGTGACGGTGAACATAACCATCCAGGCGAGTGACCTGGTTGATCCGGCCCCAGACGTGACGCTGCTATCGGCTACTTCGAGCGAACCGGACAGCGGCACGGGCGGAGGGGATGTTCCCGGCGATATCGTGATCATAGATGACCAGACGCTTCAGCTTCGTGCCGAGCGTTCCGGTCAGGGCAGTGGTCGCGACTATGTTATCACCTATCAGGCAACGGACGCGTCCGGCAACAGCACCACCGCATCGGCCACCGTACATGTCCCTCACGACCAGGGCCAAGCCAAGGGTGCTGCTGTTGCAGCAGACACAGATCAGTTCCAAATCTATCTGCCAGCCGTGCAGCGGTAGCTTTTTCCTCTGAACCACGCAAAGACAGCCAGGTGCTTGGATGCCTGGCTGTCTTTATTTGTTGGATGGGGCGCGACATGCGCAAACGAGTGCGCGCCGCCGCCTGCCATCAATGCCCGGGCGCGGGCATGGCTAGCGTCAGCCCGTAGACAGCCTTAGCCCCTTCAGCTAAGGCCGCGGCGGCGCAGGCGCGCAGCGTAGCGCCGGTGGTGAAGACATCGTCGATCAGCAAGAGGGTGCGGCCTGCTACCGCAGGCGTGGCGACAAAGGCTCCGGCCACATTCGCTCGGCGCTGTGCTGCGTCCAGCCCGACCTGCTGGCGGGTCTCACGGCAGCGCGCCAGCCATCCCGGCTCAAACGCCAGCCCCATCGCCGCGCAAAAGGCCGCGGCCAGCAGCGCCGACTGGTTGTAGCCGCGCTCCTCCAGCCGCTGGGCATGGAGCGGGACCGGTGTCACCGCGTCGATCGCGGCGGCCAGCCCATCCCAGGGCGACAGGGCAAAGACGGCTACCAGATAGCGCGCCAGGGGGGCGGCGAGTTCCGGCTGCTGTTCATATTTGAGGGCGTGGATGGCCTCGCGCAGGGGATGCGTGTGCAGCGCCGCGGCGCGGCTCAGGCGGAGTGGGTGAACCGGCTCGCCGCGGCAGGCGGCGCAGCGCGGCGTGGCATGGGGCTGAGGCCGCCCACAGCAGGCACACTGGGGCAGCGGCACAGGCTCGACGGCTTGGGCGCAGCGCGGACAGAAGTTGTGTCCTGCGCCGCCGCACCCCACACAGACGGGCGGGAAAATCAGATCAAGCCCGGCGCGGCCCAGTGATGTCAACCGCGCCAGCGCACCCATGACCGCCGCCTAGGTCGGGAACCAGGTTTGAAAGAGGTCGTTGATAAACGTTCGCAGATCATCGCCCAAGATCAGCAGGATGGAAAGCAGCACAATGGCAAACAAAATGATGATCAGGGCAAATTCGATAAAACTTTGACCGCTCCGGTTGGATGGCAGCCGGGACATAGGCTGTCGTCTTCCTTTCCAGCACACCGCTTCTTGTCACGCGCATACGCTCAACCCGCAGCGCGGTACGCCGTGTGCTAGCCAAGATTCGTCGCATTATTCACAAACGCCATTGTCCGCGGTTCTGGGCGAACGCGCAAGTTCCAGGTGGGATTGGCTTTCCTGCGGGCGCATCGCGGCCCTAGCTCGGTACGTTAGATTATGACAAGCTTGGTTAGCGTGGGTGGGTAGTGCTATAATGGATGCAGCGTCTATGTGACCCCTGTTCTGTTTGGTCAATGACCCCCGCAGCGACCCCGTCCGATTCCGTTGACAGCCAACCGGGAGGCAAATGTGGAAGAAGCAAGCAAAATGTATGAGCTGCAAAAGGTGGATCTTGCCTGGCGCAAGGTTGCGCGCCGGTTGCAGCAGGTCCAACACCAACTGGGCGAGAGTGAAACCGTGCGCGCTGTCCGGCAACAGGTCACCCAGACCGAAACCTTATTACAGGAGTGGCATGCAAAACAAAGAGATGCTGAACTAGAGTCCAAGTCGTTAGCCTCACGCATTAAGTCCACCGAAGATAAGTTGATGAGCGGCACTGTCCGCAACCCCAAAGAGTTACAAGACCTCCAAGACAATTTAGAAGCGCTGCGCCGCCACCGCACCCTGGTAGACGACCAGGCCGTCGAGGCATTGATGCACGCTGATGAATTGAGCGGTCATCTGGCCGAGCAACAGCAGGAGTTAAGCCGCGTCGAAGGCGAATGGACCAGCGGCCAAAGCGAACTGCGAGCAGAGGAGGCCAAACTCAAGCACAATTTTGTCCTGCTTAAACGCAAGCGCGAAGCATTGGCGACCGCCCTACCAGCCCCGCTTCTGGAACGCTACGAGCATATGCGTAAGCGGAAGGCAGGCATTGCCATTGCGCCGGTGCAGGATGGGGTGTGCGGCGCGTGTCACGTCCAAATCCCTACGGGCATTGTCCACGGGTTGGGCAGCAGCACCGCCACGCTGGTGGTCTGTCCTAGCTGCGGTCGTTTTCTGGTCGCAGGGTAGGCACTTCGGGCGCAGACACCCAGGCTAGGGAGTCCCCTCTACCGGCGGGTCTGCGGCATGAGACAAGCGAATCACTGTAGACCCTGACTTTGCGTTGCGCCCGTGACGCTAAAGCGGTTCTGCCTTTGCTACCTGGCTAGATCGCGGCCAGGGGCAGCATTGCTTCTGACTGTGCTTTCTGTCCGTGCTGTGATCCTTCAAGGCCGGATACCCCAGATACCCTCGTCACCATTCCCCACAGCATATATTGTAAATAGAAGCGGATAGATCAAGCGGTCGTAGGGGCGGCTGTGCAGCGGCTGGTGGCCGGCGCGAGCCAGGCCTGGTTCACCGGGCGTTTTGTTGAGCCGGGTGATGGCCTGGCGGCGACCCGTAGCCATCCATCTAGGCGCTCAAGCCGGATAGAGGACGCTTTTTGATGCCAAAGCGTTCGGCCTCTTTGCGTGAGAGCCAGGCGCTTGTCTCGAAAAAGCCATAGGTGCGGCGCAGCGGGCCATAGCGTCGCTGAACCAACTCGTTGAGGTCATCCGACATGATGCGCCACACGGTCTGCTCCAGTTCTGAGATACGCCAGAGCATGGCGCCGGGTGAGTTGGGCACGGGAATATCGCTGTAGGTTGGCGGTTGGCTGTAGCTGTGCGGGAAGGTGATCTGCTGGGCAGGCAGACGAGGAAGCTGGCTCAACGCCACGACAGCCATCCCAAAGGCCAGCAGTTGATGACGGACGCGCTCAATCCGTTGGGACAGCGCTTCCTCCGGCGGCATCGTCGCCAGCTGGGTCTCATCGCCTGTTTCGTCCAGCCCCAGTTCACGGCTGAGTTGGTTCCAGTCGGTCAGCACGCGCTCGAGCAAAAAGCGCAGTTCGGCTATATCCGTGGATGGGATCGTGCGTGTACTGAGCATGAACCCCTCGCGCACCAGGTGCAGATAGTCACGCGCCTGCTGCAAGACTAGCCGCTCCACCGGGTCGCTCTGTTTCTGGCGGCTGCCTGACGAAGCGCCATGGTGGGCTGTGGAACTCAGGTTGAGCGAGAGCAAATGGATGGTCGTCTCGGCAACTTCGCCAATGCTCACAAATTCAGCCATGCCGGTAGTGCCGTCCATCACATATCCTCCTGTCTACTCCAACAACTTTCTGCAAAGCCGGACCGCAAGCGGATTGCTCTGAGTCCGGCGGTACTTTAATTCAAGTAGCACTATACCCTTTATAGAACTACGATATCGGTACTAGCTATTAGTATAGCAACAGCGGAGTAGCTTGAAAATTCTCAATTCTATTGGAATACTGCTGTAGAATCGCATGCGATACGGTGAATCTGCCGTTTGCGCTGTGCAATCGGTGTTTCCGGCTATTTAGACGCAGTTACACCTGTTTTGATGCGCTCTATCTTCCAATTTACCCCTGTGTAGCGCCACCTTGATTGACCTGCATTCTGTTTGACCCGTGATGTGTGGGCGTGTACAATAGACACCAATCTCATTTGCCCGCCTGTTGATGCACGCCGAGTCTATCTTGAGCTTTGGCCTTCGCCCCTCTTTTGCTACCAACCCGGACGCGCCGGATGAGTCCCCGGCACGGCTGACGCATCGTGCTGTCAGGGTAGCGCGATGCGCTGGTGTGTGGATCGTCCTGGCATGCCTTGCGTGCCCGCCCATGCCGCTGATGGCCCAGCCCGATGCCGGTTCCGCGCCAACGCCTATTTATGCCATCCAGGGGGACGGCGCAGAATCTCCGCTGCAAGGGACGCGCGTGACGACCTGGGGCGTGGTTAGCGGTGCAACCGTGGACGGCTTTTTTCTGCAAGACCCTAGTGGTGATGGTGACCCCAAGACCAGCGATGGCCTCTTTGTCTATACCTGGGAACAGCCTAGCGTCCACCCCGGCCAGTGTGTTCAGGTGGTGGACGGTCTGGTGACAGAGTATTACGGCAAGACAGAACTGACGCATGTGGCGGCGGTTCTCCCCACAACCGGGTGCAGCGGCGCATTGACCCCTGTAGACCTGCCGATCCCCCGTCTGGGCATTTCCCCCACGCTGGCGCTGGAACCGTGGGAGGGGATGCTGGTGCGGCTGCCGCAGGCCGCAGGGGTGGTGCATGGCCCGACACGCCATTTTGACGCTGGGGAGAAGGAGATCGCGCTGCTGCCCGCCCATCTGGCAAACGCGCTGC
Organism: uncultured Litorilinea sp.; assembly: GCA_964649925.1. Taxonomy (GTDB): domain Bacteria; phylum Chloroflexota; class Anaerolineae; order Caldilineales; family Caldilineaceae; genus QEUY01. The sequence continues at coordinate 1,327 of CAZYQJ010000177.1, read as the reverse complement.
GTCCCGGCCATCTGATGCATGACCAGTGGTTGCAGGACCAGCCCGCGGCACTGTCGCTGCTCCTCTACCTGAACAACCGTCTCGGCGCAGACCTGCCGGAAGTCGCCTTTGGGCAGACGGTCTCCCATCCATCCGACCTGATTGCAGTGATGGACTATGCCTTTGGCAAGGTGCAACTGCTGCCGCTGCCCGGTACACAGTGGACGGTCGGCGGGCAGGTTGCATCGCCACAGCCGGCGGCGTCTGCAACGCCGGGCGAGTACGCCGTGTGCAGCTACAACCTCAGCGGGCTGGGCCGCGGGCAGGACCAGTTCCCGCACGCCGATGCGTATGCGGCTGTGTTGGCGCAGCGCGCCCAGACCATTGCATCGCATCTTCAGGGCTGCACGGTCATCGCCCTGCAAGAAACAGGCACGCCGGAGGATGCCGCGGCGCTGGCCGCCGAGTTGGCCGCGGCGCATGGACTGGCCTATACCGCCACAGCGATCCCTGGCCCGGCGTCCGCCGATAAGGAATTTCCGCTGACCAATAGCCTGACCCGGCGCGACCAGGTGCGGGTGGTGGAAGCCTTTGTAAGCCGGGGGTGTTCGCCAGTAGACTATGGCGTGGACGACCCCGGCGCCTGTGCGGCAGGCCAATTCCCGCTCTTTGATCGCCCGCCGCTGCTGGCCCATCTGGAGATTCAGGGCGTATGGCCGGGGGGTGTGACATCGCTGTGGGTGGTCAACAACCACTGGAAGAGCAAGGCAGGCGACGAGAGCGTCAATGCGGCGCGCCGGATGGCCCAGGCGCGCCATGTGGCGGCGCAAGTGCAGGCCATTGTAGACGCCGACCCCGCGGCGCAGGTTGTCGTGACCGGCGATCTCAACGACTTTGTTGACTCTCCGCCGGTGAACGCACTGTCGGCGGGCGTGGAACCGCCGCTGCTTCATCCCTTCGCTTATTTGCCTACACTGGAACGCTACACCTATATTTATAACGGTGCGGCTCAGGTGTTGGATCATCTGCTGTTGAGTGAAAACCTGGGGCCGCAGGTGGCAGGGGTGCAGGTGGTGCATCTCCACGCCGATTTTCCCGCAGGCGGCGCGGTCCCGACCAGCGACCACGACCCGGTTGTGTTGCGATTGCGACCTGGCGGCGCAGCATCCACGGGCGGCGGCCTGGGTTTTGAAGGGATCGCGGTCGAAGCGGTCAGCCCTGATGGGCGGCAACTTGCGGCGGCCATCACCGACGCGATGGGGGAATACAGGCTGTGGGGGCTGTCGCCCGGCGTGCTGGCGCTACACTTTGTCGCGCCGCCGGGGGTGCTGTTGTCGCCGTCCAGCCT
>CAZYQJ010000176.1:0-8918 GCA_964649925.1 uncultured Litorilinea sp. | reverse complement strand
TCTGGCGCGGAACCGTTCTATCCAGCAAGGGGATCTGCACCATCATGGACTTCATGTCACGGCTGCGGGTGATGACTGTCGCCTCGAAGAGCGTCCAGTTGTCGAAGTTTGTCACATTGGTTTCGGGCACAGGCGAGAGATAGACTGTGGTGAGGTCGTGCAGGTTTTCCCCCACGATCAGGTGGGTCGTATCGGGGGTGACATCGCCTGTCGTGTTGAGGCGCAGTTTGGCGACCGGTGCGGTGGGGTTGACGGTCAGCGCGCCCGGCGGCTGCATGACATAGAACTGGCTGTCCCGGTACGTGCAGACCGCGCCTGCCGCGCAGCCGGGGAAGAAGAGAAAGGTTTCGCCCACAGCGGTGGGGCTGAGTCCGGTTCCGCTGGTTGTGGTCGATCCATAGCGGCAGGCGGTACAGCCGTTGTGCTGTAAGCGTAGCTGTGAATTCACCGGCACGCGCACGTCGAAGAAGAATTCACCGTTGGCATCGGTGATGCGTGGGTACATGGCGGAGTTGATATCGCCAAAATAGACGGTGTGTCCGGCCAGCGGGGGATACGTAGCGTCCGGCCCGGCGTAGACCTTGCCGCGGATGACTGCCTGTGGAAGCTGGGCGCTGCCCTCACCATAGGCCACCTGCGCCCAGGTGATGGGTGCATTTTCCACAGCCTGCGGCGGGCCGACAAAGTCTTTGGGCGGCGTGCCTAGCTGCAACTGGCCCACAGCCAGCCCGTCTACTTCCGTCCATTCGCCCAGCATACTCTTGGCGATGCGGATCTCCACGCTCTGGTTAAGGTTCACGTCGTCGCCATTGAGGTCAGAGGCGGCATCCCAACCCACGCCGCGCTGCGGGCAGGAGGGATCGTTGCAAGGGACCCAGCCGCCTGCACCGTCCCCGATATAGAGCGCTGCGGGCACAGGTGCATCCCAGGGACCTTGAAGATAGATGCGAACCTGATAGTCGTCGGGCTGCGCCAATGGATCGCCCGAGATGTTCGGGTCCAGCATCAACCCGATCCACGACGTCTCGTCGTCCCAGCCTACAGCGGTACGGGGCATGGTCGGCACGCCGACAAAGAGGTCGGTATCCGTACGCACCAGGTAGGCGCTGATGTCGTTGTATCCGCCGCTGCTGGTGCTAAAGCCCGTGCCCGTCATGGCATAGCGCACCGCAACTTGTTCTGCCCCGGCGTATTCGATACCCAGATCGACATTGGCATCTAGCACCGGCGTACCAGCGGCGCGCGGCACGGTCAGCCCACGCGGCAGGATACCAAAGATAGCGGGTTGACTTCCGCCTACCGGCGTACCCGCGACCGCCTGCAACTCCTCGTTGCGCCCGCCGTCGCCAAAGACGGCTTCCAACCCCGCGCCGGAACGCACTTCCTGAAACATACCGCCGCGGATCTCGTCACCGCTGCGCGCCACCGACCAGATGCGGAGTTCGTCCAGAAACCCCCGATAGTACTCGCTGCCGGTAGACGTGCCGCCGATTGAGAGGTCGTGGGCGACCAGGTTGCCGCTTGCCAGCGGTGCGCTGCCCACCGGTTCACCGTTGACATAAAAGCTGGCTGTCGTCCCGTCATAACTTACGGCGACGTGTGTCCAACGGTATTTCCTGATCTCTGCGGTGCTCTCGACGAAGTTGCCATCGCTGCGGTGAAAGCGCAGTCTGGGGCACATGCCAAACCAGTAGGAGGCTCCCAGTTGGTGGTCGACAATGGCCTGGCACGCAGGGTCGCCAGGATACTCTTCTGGGTAGACCCAGGCTTCAATGGTCATCGCTGCATTGCGGTTGAAACGCACATCCGAGGGGTAGGAGATGCGGCCTGTCAGGTCGAACCGGGTACTGCGCTGCGGTGGGCCGTCGGCGTGGGTCGCGGCGGGCGCTGCCGCTTCAACCTGGCTCCATCCTAGAACACAGATCCACACCAACACACCTACAATCAGCACGTGTATGGCCCGCATATGAGGTTCCTCCTGGTGGTTCGGCGACAACGACGTTACGGAAAGGAGTAGGGAGTAGTGAGATAGGGAGTAGGGGCAGATGGGCAGTAGGCAGGTAGGCAGTGCGGCCGTACCGCCGTGGCCGAGGTGGCAGGTGGGGAGAAGCAGAATCGGCTACACCGGCTCTCTGGTCCCTACTCCCTATTCCCTACTCCCTATTTCTCTCACACACTCTCCAGCACACGCAGGCATTGGTCGATCTCTTCGAGCGTGTTGTAATGCACCAGGCCGAGCCGCAGCAGCCCGCCGCTTTCTTCCACGCCTAATGCTTCGCACAGCCCCAGGGCGTAGAAATTGCCGTCCCAGGCGAAGATGTTGGCGTCCGCCAGGGCTTGGGCGAGTTGTTGGGGAGTCGTGCCCTCCTTGCGGATGGAGAAGGTCGGCACGCGGCGCGCCCAATCCTGGCGTTCGGAGAGGCCATAGATGCGGATGCGGCTATTTGCCTGCAGCCCGCCGATCATACGCTCAATCAGCATCAACTCATAGTCGTGGATCTGTTTCCAGGCAGCGATCAGCTTGGCGCGACGGTCGGCGCTAAAGTGCGCGCCGCCATAGACCGCACCCAACTCCGCCAAATAGTCAATGGCGGCGGTGAGTCCGGCCAATCCTTCATGGTTCTTGGTGCCGGTTTCCCATTTTTCGGGCGCTTCATTGCCCGCGGGCCGCACGCGATAGGCGTCCAGTCGCGCCAGGTGTTCGGCTTTGCCATACAAGATGCCCACATGCGGGCCAAAGAACTTGTAGGCACTGCACACCAGGAAGTCACAGTCCAGGCTTTTGACGTCGATCAACCCGTGGGGCGCATACTGCACGGCGTCGATGAAGGTCAGCGCGCCGACCTCTTTGGCCCATTCGACAATGGTCTGCACATCGTTGATTGTCCCGCTCAGGTTGCTGGCATAGCCGACCGCGATCAACTTGGTGCGCGGGGAGATCAGGTCGCGCAACTGGTCCATGTCCAACGTGCAGGTTTCCAGGTCTACATCCACATATTGCAGCGATGCGCCCAGGTCATGCGCCAGTGCGACCCAAGGAGCGACGTTGGCGTCATGGTCCAGCCGGGTGACGATGACCTCGTCGCCGGGGCGCAGGGCACGCGTCAGCGAGCGGCTGAGGTGAAAGGTGAGGCTGGTCATGTTATTGCCAAAGACGATCTCCTGGGGCGTCGCGCCGAGCAGGTCGGCGGCAGCCTGGCGTGCCGACGCGATCACGTCGTCGGTGCGGCGGCTGGTCTCAAAGAGACCGTGGGTGTTGGCGTTGCGCCGTGTCAGGTAATCGACCATGGCGTCGATGACCGGGCGCACCACCTGCGTGCCGCCAGGGTTGTCAAAAAAGATCGCCGGTTGGCCGTTGAAGGGTTCCTGCAACGCCGGAAACTGGCGGCGAATGGCAGCGACATCAAGCATTTCGGATGATCCTCATCTAGTGGCGTCTCTATAGGGAGAGCAGGTTTCCCCTGCCCGGTTGGATACGTGCAGGGGCATGATGGTCTTGTTGGGCCGGGTGCGCCTGTCAAGGTTGCAGCCCGACCCATTGGGCTGTGATTGCGTAGGTCAGGCCCGCAGCCTGGCCTGGGTACAGTGCGCCCTTGTCCGTTATTCAAAGCGGGGCAGGTCGGGCGCGATCAGCCAGAGATGCTCGCGGCCCAGGATGCACGACCAATCCCCCTGCGCCAGCGCGCGGGCCCAGGCTGTCCATGCGCTGTCACCTGCTGCCCCTGCCCAGGTCTGTACGGCCTGGACTGGACCCGCCAGGAGCCGTGTGCGCGGGGGTGGGATGCGCCGTGTTGCTGTAGTTCCATCATCAGGCAGCCCTGCGGCGCGACAGGCCAGGCTGACCGCAAGCTGGAAATCGCCCAGTTCATCCACCAGCCCGCGCTCGTGTGCCTGTTTCCCCGTCCAGACGCGGCCCTGGCAGATCGGCTCCAGGTCATCAAAGGGGATATGACGGCCTTCAGAGACAACGGTCTTGAACCGGTCATAGACATGAACGATGACTTGCTCCAATGTACGGCGTTGATCGTCGGTCCAGGGCCGGTCATCGGCCAGAATATCGGCGTGTTCGCCGCGGCGCAAGACCTCGCGGTTGGCTCCGATACGGGCGCGCAGGGCTTGGGTCTCCGGCTTGGAGACCAGCACGCCGATGCTGCCCGTCAGGGTGGCAGGCTGCGCCACGATCTTGCGGGCGGGCGTGGCGATGTAATAGCCGCCGCTGGCCGCCACGTTGCCCAGATAGACGATGACGGGCTTCTCCTGGTTGAGCAGGGATAGCTCGCGCCAGATCAGGTCGCTGGCAAGCGCCGAACCGCCGCCCGAATCCACATGCACCACCACCGCGGCCACGTCGCGGCGTTCGCGCGCGGCGCGGATCCACTGTTCTGCGGTATGGCTGCCCAGCAACCGCTCGCCCAAGAGCGGCAGCGGCACAGGAAAGGATCGGCTGTCGCCCACGGTGATCGCCCCTTGCAGGCTGATCACGCCGACGCTGCGTTCGGCCTGGCGGCGCGGGCGGCGCAGCAGCAGCGAACGCACCTGGGCATAGGGTTTGAGTTTGGCCGGTTTGCCCGCCGTCCCCAGCAGCGCGGGCAGTTCATCCTCATAGGCCAGGGTATCGATCAGCCCTGCGGCCAGGGCTGCGTCGGCGGTGAGCGGGGCCTGGTCGATCAAGGCCATCACCTGGTCTGGGGTCAGCCCGCGGCCCTTCACGACCGCGCCCACGATGTCATCACATAGGCTGTCCATCAACCAGGTGTATTGATCGCGCTCGGCGTCGCTCATGTCACTGCGCGTTAAGGTGTCGGCTGCGGTCTTCCAGGGGGCGATCTTGATCGCCTCAAAGTGAATCCCGGCGCGGCTGAGCGTTTCTTTCCAGTAGGTAGGGGCCACGCGCAGCCCCAGCACATCCCAGGTGACGAGCGGGGGCGCGGTAATGCGATCGGCGGCGCAGGCCACCACATAGGCAGCGGCGCTGGCCTGTTCCAGATGAACGATGACCTGCTTGGCTGCTGCGCCCGCGGGCCGTCGTTGATCATCCCACTGGCGGAAGCGGGCGATCAGCGCGGCCAGGCTTTGCGCCCGCGATAGACTCAGCCCTGCGCCTTTCATCAGCAAGACCACGCCCTTGAGGTCCGGGTCATCCGCCATGCGCCGCAGGGCGTCGTGCAGATAGTCCAGGCTGAGCGGCAGTCTGAGGCCGGGGATATAGGCGTACCACCAGGGCACGTCGGCGGCGCGTTCGGCAATGTCATGATCCAGCGCGATGACGGCATAGTCGGCCCAGCGCCCGCGCAGCAAGCGGCGGCGCGTGTTCAACAGCCAACAGATGACGTGCTGCCAGGCGCGCTCGACTGCGGCGCTTGCGGCGCGCATCGCCTGCTGTCCTTGTGATTTCCAACCCATGCGCTCGGCCCTTATCGTTGCAAGTGATAAACCGGTTATGTAAGCGTTCATTTTCGCTACAAACGGCTGCTTTGGCAAAGCCATCCATCGGGGGATTGTGCGGCTGCGTGACCCCAAATTTCTTGCCCGAACTCCTGACCTGCTGCTACACTGGCAAGCGTGAATCATCTGCCTGGCTGTCTGCGCTCAGCCGGTAAGGAGTCTGCCATGCGAATTGGGCTGCCCAAAGAGATCAAGGACGGGGAAAATCGTGTGGGGTTGACGCCAGGGGCGGTCAAGGCGTTGACCCGGCGCGGCCATCGCGTTTTGGTGCAGGCCGGTGCAGGGTTAGGCAGTTTCCTGGCTGACGAGGAATACCGCGCCGCGGGCGCTGACATTGTGGACAGCGCGGGGGATGCCTGGTCTGCGGAGATGGTGGTCAAGGTGAAAGAACCGGCGCCGAGCGAGTATGCCTATCTGCGACCGGATCAGATCCTCTTTACCTATCTGCACCTGGCCGCCGACCGGGAGCTGACCGAAGTCCTGCTCGACAGCGGGGTGACTGCCATCGCCTATGAGACCGTACAGACGGCGGATGGCAAACTGCCGCTGCTCATGCCCATGAGCGAGGTGGCAGGCCGTATGGCGACGCAGGTGGGCGCGGCCTATCTCGAACGCCATCACGGAGGGCGCGGCGTCCTGCTGGGGGGCGTACCAGGCGTGGCCCCTGCTAATGTCGCCATCTTGGGCGGCGGCACGGTGGGGACCAACGCGGCCAAGGTGGCCCTGGGCATGGGCGCGCAAGTCACCGTGTTGGAACTGCATCACGAACGTCTGCAATATTTGGATGATGTCTTTCAGGGGCGACTGCAAACCCGCGCCAGCAATGAGTACAATATCGAACAGGCGGTGTTTGGCGCTGACCTGGTGATCGGGGCCATCTTGATCCCCGGCGGGCGTGCGCCCTGGCTGGTGACGCGCAAGATGCTTTCCAGTATGCGCAAGGGGGCGGTGATCGTCGATGTGGCGGTCGATCAAGGCGGCTGTGTCGAGACGACGCGGCCCACCACGCACAGCGACCCGATCTATGTGGTGGACGATATTGTACATTACGGCGTTGCCAATATGCCCGGCGCGGTGCCGCGCACCAGCACCTTTGCCCTGGTCAACCAGACGATGTCCTACGCGCTGAACATTGCCAATGAGGGGCTGGCCGCCGTGCGCGGGAGTGCGCCGCTGCTGCACGGGCTGAACACCCATCACGGCCAGTTGACCCATGAGGCGGTGGCCGATGCTTTTGGCGTGCCCTATACCGAGCCAGCCGCGGCGTTAGGGTGAAGGCGCGTGAGTTCAGCAGGACATGCCAGCATGTGTGTGCCGTCAGGCCGTAAACGACCTGGCTAAAAAGCCGTTTATACCAGGATTGGAACTGATTTATGGCGAAAACCAATACTGCGCCGCTGAGTGGTATGCGTGACTTTCTGCCGCTGGACGTGCTGCGGCGCAACTATGTCATCGGCATCATCGAACGCGTCTATCAAAGCTATGGCTTTGAACCGCTGGAGACGCCTACGCTCGAGCGGTTGTCCACGCTACTGGGCAAGTACGGCGAAGAAGGCGACAAGTTGATCTTTCGCGTCCTCAAGCGCGGGGAAAAGCTGGAAGCAGCCCTGGCAGATCACCCCAGCGAAGAGAGCGTCAGCGACGCGGGGATGCGCTATGACCTGACCGTTCCGCTGGCGCGCGTGGTGGCGCATTATCGATCTGAACTGCCGCGCGTCTTTAAGCGGTATCAGATTCAGCCCGTCTATCGCGCCGACCGCCCGGCCAAAGGCCGCTTCCGCGAGTTCTTCCAGTGTGATGTGGATGTGGTCGGTTCCAGCAGCCAGACGGTGGAAGCGGAAGTGCTGGCCGCGGGCGCGCAGATTTTGGAGCAGCTTGGTTTTGGCGCGGATCACCCCTTTGCGCTGCGCATCAACCACCGCGGCATCCTGCGCGGGCTGATGGAGGTGGCGGGTGTGCCGCCTACGTTGGAGGATTCCGCCCTGGTCGCCATTGACAAACTGGACAAGATCGGGCTGGAAGGGGTACGCGACGAGTTGGACGTGCGCGGCATCACGCCCACCGCCGCCAACCGGCTGCTTGACACGATGCAGGCCGCACCCCAGGACAGTATCGGTTCGATGATCGCCTGGCTGGGCGACCTGCTGGAAGAGTCGGAACTGGGCAGCCGGGGGGTGGCCGAACTTAAGAACGTATTGGCGCTGAGCGCACACGGTCCCGCCGCGCCCTATCTGCGCGTTGATCCCTATCTGGCGCGCGGGTTGAGTTATTATACCGGCCCCATCTTCGAGATCGAGTTCCCCGGCTTCAGCGGGTCGGGCGGCGGCGGCGGGCGCTATGACGACCTGATCGGCATGTTCAGCGGGCAGCGCATCCCTGCCTGCGGCTTCAGCTTAGGGTTGGAGCGCATCCTGTTGTTGATGGAAGAGCAAGAGATGTTTCCGCCGCGGCTGGCAGGCCAACCGCAGGCATTGGTCACGCTTTTTGACGATCAGACGACCGGGCCAAGCCTGGAACTGGCGCACCGGCTGCGCGCAGCAGGGCTGCGGGTGGATGTCTATCCCAATACCGACCGCTATGGGCGGCAGTTCAAGTATGCCGACGAACGTGGAATTCGGTATGCGCTGCTGGTCAGCCCGCGCGAGGTAAGTGAAGGGGTGGTTGCGATCAAAGACCTGCAGACCGGCGAGCAGGTGGACGTGCCCGCCGGTGAGGTCGTAACGTGGTTACAGTCAAAAGTGGCTGAGTCGGGCGACTAGCCCGTTTAGGCCGCCGCTGGTTCCTCAATCAGTTTGAGAAACTCCTGGCGTTCCAGCACTTCGCGTTCGAGCAGGGTTTCGGCCAGGATCACCAACTTGTCCTTGCGGTCGAGCAGGATCTGGCGGGCGCGGGCATATGCGCCATCCACGATCCGCCGCACCTCCTGGTCAATCTTGCGGGCGATCTCTTCGCTGTAGGATCGCTGTTCGCCAAATTCCATGCCCATAAAGGGGTTGGCGTCCCCCTGCTGCAATTGCAGCGGGCCGATGGCATCACTCATTCCATAGCGGGTGACCATCGCTTTCGCCAGTTTGGTCACCCGTTCCAGGTCATTGGTCGCGCCGGTGGAAGGTTCGGAGAAGATCAACTCCTCGGCCACGCGGCCACCCAACAGCCCGGTTAGCTCGTCTTCATATTCGGCACGGCTCTTGAGGGTGCGGTCTTCTTCGGGCAGCGGCATGACGTAGCCCAACGCCTGGCCGCGGCTGACGATGGTGATCTTGCCGACCTGGTCGGCGTATTTAAGGCTTTCCATTACCAGGGCATGGCCCGCCTCATGGTAGGCCACGACCTTGCGGTCTTCGGGGGTCAGCACGCGGCTGCGCCGCGCCGGTCCCGCCATCACCCGCTCGATGGATTCGACCAATTCCTCCATGCCGATCATGCGTTTGTTGCGCCGCGCTGCCAGGATGGCGGCCTCGTTGATCAGGTTC
>CAZYQJ010000175.1:0-8931 GCA_964649925.1 uncultured Litorilinea sp. | reverse complement strand
TGTTAGACCTCTTCGCCTTCGAGGTACACGACTTAGATTGCACAATCTCTGCATCAGAAAAGATTGCTTTAGCTGATTTGTGAGATCTCCTCGCTATGCAAGAGCCGGAGCTAGATATTACCTCTGAGGAAAACGAACCGAACCAGGTAAAGCATCTTCCCCCAATCGATGACAACGCTCCCGATTGGTCGGCGCTTATGATCAATCCGTCTGGGCCTTCAGTCGTGGCATCGTTGCGTATGGAAGTCGATCGCATAGCACCTGTGTTGGACCGGGCCATGGAAAGTGCGAAGACATATAAGCCGTACTGGACATCGTACAGTCCCCACGACGTTCTGGCGCTGGATATGCAGTTTGTCCAACTGACTATCTCCCTGCAAGATCGTCGGGCAACGGGGGAAGAGACGAAATTAGCAAGCCGGGTATGGCAAAGTATGGAGGGCAAGCTCAGACACAAGGCTACCAGGCTGAATCATTTGGCCTGGAAGACATTACACGACGATCCTTGGTCTTGGCCGTATTCAGCACGTCTCTTGGAAGAGCACGGGTTCATGGCAGAGGCAAATGCAGTTCGTGCATTTCTATTTGGTTATGCCTGCCTCGTCGCCAACATTGACCAACATCTCCTGGATGTTGAGCATGAAGGGCTCCGGGACCTGTATAAAAGGCTTTATGGCGAGCAAACGCAAATGCCCGACCTTCCTCCTGGCATGGCAGTCGCTGAGAGCCTACAGCCCCCGGCGGAAATCAAGCCTGACCCGGACATGCCTGTACAGATGATCTTTGACAATGCCCTATATGCGCTTGCCAAATACAACCTTGATTTGCTTGCACCGAAGATCGAGCAGCACATTGTACAGGAGTATCCTGATATCAGGTACAAATTGGGCTACTCCTATATTCTACAGGACTTGCTACAAATCTACATTGCCGTGGTGGGCCTCGACGGTAAGCTAACCATGGGCGAATCCGCTGTTTGGCAGGTGCTGAATCAACTTGCACATGAAAACAGGTTGGGAAATCTAGAGTCCCTTCTCCAAGAGGCACAGGCCCAACAAGCGTTCAGGAGCCTGTCTGCAATCGTACAGTACGACATCGTTGAGGGTACCAACTTCACACAGACGCTCCGAACGTTCCTTATTGAGTTTGCTCGAATAGTTGCCCACAAGGATGGATTATCTACGATAGAGGAGCAAGAGAACTCCCGTCTGGAGAGTGAAATCGATAACACCATCGCACAGATACGACAAACCTCTACGCAGCCTCTATTTAGCGAATGCACTAGCGAAGATGCTCAGCATCCACAGCGGTCCGAGCGCGAACTCTGCCGTCGTAGGCCAAGCCGCTCCCAGTGAGCGTGTCGAGGCCATCGGCTGCAATGCGCCTGTGACTGGTATCAGCTCATCTCTGGCGTCTGGATCTTCGTTACCCTTGTAGAGCTGGAGACACCGGGTGCGACTCCAGGGCAGGAGATCTGCCGTGGGGCGTGGTCGCGTCTACGCTGCTCAACGTGTGCGCTGGTCCCGGCACTGGCCATGCGGTGCTCGCAGCGCTTGCGGTGCATAGCTGCGCCGATCTGCTGCAGCTTAAGGACAACTGGTACAAGGTTCAATTGGCGAGTGCGCAGACCGGCTGGTGCAGCGCCGACTATATCGATCTTGTGGCGGCGTGCCCCGAAGCAACTGCAACTGCGGCTGCGGCAGATACGGTAAGCGCAGAACCTGCAGCAACTGCCCCAGCAGCATCTCCTGCGAGCATGAGCAGTCGCTGGAATTCATAGGCCGGGTCATGAAGCTCCCGAACGTTTTTCTTCTTGTGGAGCGATGATATAATGCTAAGACCGACAGACAGGCAGCGAACTGCCGCGCACTTCATAGGCTCCCACGCATGAACAACGATTATCTGGTGATTACATTTCACATTCTAGGCGCGACGGTGGCCGGGGGCCTGATCGGGCTGGAGCGCAGCTTTCATGGGCGGCCCGCCGGGTTCCGCACCCATACCCTGGTCTGCGTTGCCTCTAGCATCCTGATGCTGGTCACGGTCTATCAATGGAATTGGCTGCCTGCGGCGGATTGGGAGACCGTGCGCACTGACCCCACGCGCATGGCGCAAGGGATCATGACAGGGATCGGTTTTTTGGGAGCAGGCGTCATCTACAAAGAAGGGTTGAGCGTGCGTGGGCTGACGACGGCTGGCTCGATCTGGATGACATCGGCCATCGGTATTCTGTTTGGGATCGGCTTCTACTTCCCTGCTGTCTTTGCTACCGTCCTGACATTAGGGGTGCTGTCGGCGTTTCGCTGGATCGAGAGCCGGATGCCCTCCCAGTCCTACGCCCATTTTCACATCAGCTTTGACCGGGAACATAAGATGCCGGAAGAGCAATTACGCGCTTTGCTGGCAGCGCATAACTTTACCGTCGCCAACATGAGTTACCGTGTGACCGACAACGGGCGGTATTTTGAGTATCGCATGGTCATACGTACCGACGACCCACGCAACCCGCCGCGGCTGGTCGAAGCGCTGTCACAGCTAGAGACTGTGCGCGAGTTTCGAGTCTCACCTACAGGGGACTAATCTTCGCCAACCAACAAATCAACCGGCAAAACGATGTTTGTCAAAGCCCCCGTTGTGTGATACCGTTGCGCCTACAGACCCAAGCAGCGCCGTATCCTCAAACCGGCGACCGTACTGGAATCGAACCCCAACTCCCAATGCTTCACTTGGTAGGTCTTTGACCTGGCCGTTAGACATATAATTCTGTCCAGCACCTATCCTGAAACTTGCACATGCAGCCTGCATGCGCCAGGGATCGGTCATCTCAAGCAACGTTAGGCTACGCAATACATTGTCTGAAAATGTGCATTTGGAACATGTTAAAGCATGTCGAAAGGAGCAGTCAGTATGATCGGTGGCTTCAATAACCGCGTCGCCTGGATCGACCTCAGCACGGGCGCTATCGAGTACAGGGGGATCGACGAGGACGACGCACGGAAGTACATCGGCGCGCGTGGGCTAGGCGTCAAGTATGTGTTTGACAATGGCCCGCACGTCGATCCCCTCTCACCCGATAACCTGTTGTGCATCATGAACGGCCCGCTGACCGGCACCGACGTCAACATGAGTGGCCGACTGGCAGTCGTCACGAAGTCGCCGCTGACCGGCACGATTGCCGACTCACACATGGGCGGCTGGACAGCCGCCAAACTGAAGTGGGCCGGGTTTGATGGGCTGGTCTTTAAGGGCAAGGCCGCCAACCCTGTCTATGCCTATGTGGAAGATGGGCAGGTGACGCTGCACGACGCATCCGACCTGTGGGGCAAGGGCATCCACGAAACGCTGGCGATCCTGCGCGAGCGCCACGGCGAAGTGTGCGACGGCATGGCCATCGGGCAGGCGGGCGAGAATGGCGTGCGCTTTGCCTGTTGGGTCAACGTGGATGACCGCGCTGCAGGGCGCAACGGCACCGGCGCAGTAGGCGGGAGCAAGAACCTCAAGGCCATTGTCATCAAAGGTGACCGCGCCAACCGTCCACGCCCGGCCAATCGTGACGCCGACCGTGAAGCGCGCAGGCGCGCCCTGGCCGCCATCATGGCAGAGGAGAACATCACTGCGCCCAAGAAGGGCGGCCTCAGCCTGTATGGCACGAACGTGTTGATGAACATTACCGAGAGCATCGGCGGCCTGCCCACGCGCAATGCGCAGGAGACCGCCTTTGGCGCGGAGAAGGCCGAACGGCTCTCCGGCGAATATGTGCGCGAACATATCCTGATCTCCGAACCGACCTGCCATGCCTGCCCGGTGGCATGCAAGAAGGAGGTCGAGATCACCGAAGGCCCCTATGCGGTGCGGATGGAAAGCGTAGAGTACGAACCGGCCTGGTCGCTTGGTGCGAACTGCGGCAATGACAACATTGCTTCGGTTGCCTATATCATCGACCTGTGCAACGACTACGGCATGGACCCCATCGAGTTGGGCAACGTGTTGAGCAGCTATATGGAAGCCTGCCAGCGCGGCTATACCAACGGCGACGACCGCTTGGATTGGGGCGATCCAGCCGGTATGGTGGATGTTGTACGCAAGATCGCGCGGCGTGATGGCGTGGGCGACCGGCTTGCGCTGGGCACTGCTGGCGCATGTGCCGCACTAGGCTACCCCGAACTGGCAATGGCCGTCAAAGGCCAGGCCATCCCGGCCTATGACCCGCGCGGGCTGAAGGGCATGGGCATTGCCTACGCTACCAGCAACCGCGGCGCTTGCCACCTGCGCGCCTATACACCCGCCGCCGAGTTGGGCGTGATGCCCTTTGGGTCGCTCAAGGTGGACCCGCTGGAGTGGAAGGGCAAGGGCGAACTGACTAAGGTCTTCCAGGATGTCCATGCGGTCTCCGACTCGCTGGACCTGTGCAAGTTCTCGGCGTTTGCCGAAGGCATGGACGAGTATACCGAGCAGTTCAACGCGGTGACCGGCCTCAACTACACCACGGAAGAACTGTTGAAGTGTGGCGAGCGCATCTATAACCTGGAGCGCTACTATAACAACCTGGCGGGGTTTGGAGAAGGGTCGGACTATCTGCCCAAGCGGTTCACCGAGGAAGCCAGCACCAAGCCCGGTTCGATGGGTCATGTCTGCGAACTGGACTTGATGCTGGAGGAATACTACGCAGCCCGCGGGTGGGTCAACGGGATTGTGCCCGAAAGCAAACTGCAAGAGCTAGACATCCTGCAAGGCGCAGGGGTGTAACACTGGATTAACACGGGATACGGAGTGACCGGCCTTGCCAGAGGCCGGTCACTTTTTTATTTGGGCTACCGGTTGCGCCAGGGTTCTGAGTCCGGGATAAAGAGCGATTGGCCGAATTCCTCCACGCCAAACTGCTCGATCATCTCCTGCGTGGGCACAGAGATGATCCAGTCGATGAACTGGTTGGCCAGGTCGCCCTGAATGGCCGGGTTCTTTTCCGGGTTGACGGCAATCACGCCATAAGGGTTAAACAGCACCGGGTCGCCTTCCATGAGGATTACCAGGTCGGTCCCTTCAAGCGTGCGTGCCAGATAGGTGGCGCGGTCGCTCAGCGTGTAGGCCTGCTGTTCGTTCGCCATCGTCAGCACAGCGCCCATGCCCTGCCCGGCGGCGATGTACCAATCGCCCGCAGGCTCAATGCCCGCTTCTGCCCAGACTGACAACTCTTTGTTGTGCGTGCCCGATTCATCCCCGCGCGAGATAAAGGTCGCGCCTGTATCGGCGATCTTGGTCAACGCCTCAACCGCCGTGGCGCTGCCCTGGATGGCAGCGGGGTCGCTGGGCGGGCCGACG
Source organism: uncultured Litorilinea sp. (assembly GCA_964649925.1). Classification (GTDB taxonomy): domain Bacteria; phylum Chloroflexota; class Anaerolineae; order Caldilineales; family Caldilineaceae; genus QEUY01. Next base: position 3,612 of record CAZYQJ010000175.1, on the reverse strand, counting down.
ATCACAAAGTCGTTGTACATCACATCCTCGCGGCGCACGCCATGACCGGCCTCCATAAAGGCGTCTTCCAGGTTGCGCGCATGGACGAGCAGCACATCGGCGTTGCCGTCTTCGCCCAACTGGAGGGCCTGGCCTGTGCCCACCGCGATCACGTCGACATCCACGCCTGCCTGCGCTTCAAAGTCGGGCAGGATCACGTCGAGCAGCCCGGAATCCTGGGTGCTGGTGGTGGTGGCAAGGATCATGCGTGTGCCGCTGGCGGGTGATTCAGCGGCTTCTGTGGCGGCGGGTGCTTGTACTGGCTGACAGGAGGTTAGAACGAGGGTTAACAGCAGGCCAAGGCTGATCACAAGAGTCTTGTATCGCATACATGCTCCTCACGGGTGGAGTGGAGATGAACCCCACGGCACAAAAGCCGCCGGGTCCATCAGCATCGAATATATGCATGTATACCGCCTTGGCGTTTGACCTCTAGGATACCACAACCCGCTCAATAGACCATATCGCCAGCCACGAAGGCCGCGGTGCGCGGGTCGCGCGGGGATTCAAAAAACTGCGCCGTTTCGCTCACCTCTACAATCTGCCCCTCGAGCATCAGCGCCACCCGCTGCGCCAGCCGCTTGGCCTGAAAGACGTTGTGCGTCACCAGCACAATCGTGGTGCCGTGTTCCTGGTTGAGCTTGGCGACAATGCGTTCGATCAGCCCCACGTTGTACGGGTCCAGGTTGGCGGTGGGCTCGTCAAGCAGCAGCGCATCCGGGCGCAGGATCATGGCGCGTGCCAACGCCACGCGCTGCGCTTCGCCGCCGGAGAGGGTGCGCGCGGGCTGGCGCGCCAGGTCACTCAGCCCGACCTCTTCAAGTGCGGCGTGGATCTGCCCGTTGAGGTTGCGCACACCGCGCAGGTTCAGCCCGTAGACGACGTTAGCCTCCACGCTGCGTTTGAGCAGCACCGGGCGTTGAAAGACCGTAGTCACGCGGCGGCGCAGGTCCAGCGGTACTCTTTCTGCGCCTGTATAGGTGAAGTCCTTAAAGCGGATGGTGCCGCTGGTGGGTGGTTCCAGCAGGTTGAGCAGCCGCAGCAGCGTGCTTTTGCCTACGCCGCTTGGCCCCACCAGGGCTAATGTCTCACCGCGCGCGATGTCCAGGCTGTCTACAGACAAGACCTGCCGGTCGCCGTAGCGTTTGGTCACCCCGCGCAGCGTGTATAGTGGTTCGTTCACTCGTCGAAAGAACGTCCTTGCATCCGTACAATGATGAAGTTGGTCAAAAAGGCAAGGCCAATCAGCACCACACCCAACGAAATGGCGAGGTCGAAATTGCCCTTATTGGTCTCCAGCACAATGGCCGTCGTGAGGACGCGTGTGCGGTGTTCGATGTTGCCGCCCACTAGCATCACTGCGCCTACTTCGGAGATGATGCCGCCGAACCCGGCGACGATGGCCGCAATCACGCCGCCGCGCGCCTCTTCCAGCGTGGCCCAGGTGGTCTGCCACTGCGAAGCGCCCAGGGATTGGACTTGCAGCCGCAGGGCCGGGTCTACCCCGGCGACAGCCGCCATGGTGAATCCTGCCACCAGCGGAAAGGCGATGATGGTTTGCGCCACCACCATGGCCTGAGGCGTGAAGAGGTCGGGGATCAGCGGCAGATGGAGTTGTCCGAGCGGGCCGTTGCGCGAGAGCATCAGATAGACAAAGAGGCCGATCACCACCGGCGGAAAGGCCATGCCGGTGTAGATCAGCGCCACGGCGACACGCCGCCCCCAGAACCGCGTCAGCCCCAACACCAGGCCAATCGGGATGCCCGTGAGGGTGCTGAGGACCAGGGCCACCCCCGATACCTGGAGCGACAACCCCACAATTTCAGTCAGTGCAGATAGATCGTCCACAAGTAGTCAGTGATTAGTTGCCGGTTGTCAGTTGTCAAAGGGGAGTAGGGAGTAGGCAGCTAGATCGTAGGTCGGGTTTGCAACCCGACGTATTCGCATTGCCAGCCATGAGGCCGGTCGCGCCAACATGCCCAGAGCGGGCACGCCAGGCTGCAAGCCTGGCGTACAATGTCCAGCTCTGCCCCCTACTCCCTACCTCCCCACCCCCTACTGGCGGCGGCGGCGGATGATGTCGAGATAGACGGCCAGGATCACGATGGCGCCTGTCACCACCATCTGCCACTCTTGCGGCACAGACAGGATACGCAGCCCGTTGGTCAGCACGCTGATGATGAACGCGCCGATGATTGTGCCCAGGATCGTGCCTTCACCGCCGCTGAGCGATGTGCCGCCGATCACCACGGCGGCGATGGCGTCGAGTTCATACCCGGCTCCCAGCGCGGGCTGGGCCGAGTTGAGCCGCGCCGCCATGACCACCCCGGCCAGCCCGCTGAAGGCCCCGGCCAGCGTATAGACAGCCGTCTTCCAGCTATCCACGTTGACGCCGGATAGCCGCGTGGCTTCCTCGTTGCTGCCCAACGCCACAGCATAGCGCCCCAAGATCGTCTTGCCCAAGATCACCGCGGCGATGATGGCAGCCAGAAACAGTACCAAAACGGCATTGGGGATTTCAAGGCCAGGGATAAATGCCCCCACAACCGACCCCATCGCCAGCCGCCGGAAGGCGGGTGTGTCGTTGAAATAGATCGGCGTAGCCCCGGAGATAACCAGCGACAGCCCCCGCGCCATCATCATCATGCCCAATGTGGCGATAAAGGGGGGGATTTTCATCTTGGAGATGGTCAGCCCGTTGATCAGCCCGGCGCAGGCCCCGGTGATCAGCCCGGCCAGCACACCGAGCGGGATGGGCAGCCCCATGTTGGTGACCACCACGCCGGTCATCACGGCTGAGAGCGTCATCACCGTGCCCACCGACAGGTCAATGCCTGCGGTGATAATGACAAAGGTCGCGCCCAACGCCAGGATGCCGTTGACCGCGGTCGCCAGCAGAATCCCGATGATATTGTTGAAGGTAAAGAAATTGGGCGAGGCCAGCGAAAAGATCACGATCAACGCGATCAGGCCTGCAAAGGCCAGGAGTTTTTGGGTCGCGTCCGAGCGAAAGAGGCTGCGGGTGCGACGTTGGGGGACAGTGGTTTCGATGTTCATAGATATGTGAATTCCTTACAAAAAGGCACAGCAGAGGATGAGTCTGCTGACTAGGCCTCGACCATACCGCTGCGCTGGGTCGCCAGGGTCATGATGGCCTCTTGTGTCGCTTCGGCGGCGCTCAGTTCGCCCGTGATACGGCCTTCGCACATGACGACGATGCGATGGCTCATACGCAAAATTTCGGGCAGTTCCGACGAAATCATGATGATGGATTTCCCCTGGCGGGCCAGGTCATTGAGCAGTTTGTAGATTTCGCTTTTTGCGCCGACGTCGATGCCGCGTGTCGGCTCGTCAAAGATCAGAATGTCCGTATTGGCGGTCAGCCACTTGCCGATGACGACCTTTTGCTGGTTGCCGCCGGATAGGTTCTTGACCTGCTGCTGTAGGCCGGGCGTCTTGATGGCGAGCGCATTGACGTATCGTTCGGCGACGGTGCGCGTTTCGCCGCTGTTGATCCACCCCAGCCACCCCAGGAATTTGCGGAAGGAGGCAAGCACCAGGTTGGCTTCAACA
>CAZYQJ010000174.1:4523-8937 GCA_964649925.1 uncultured Litorilinea sp. | reverse complement strand
CGTCGGTCTGGATGCCGCGTTCCTGCCCCCACTGGTTGATGCGGTCCACCAACATTTGGTTGGCGACATCCGAGAAGATCAGGCCGCCCCAGTAGGTAAAGACTTCATCATCACCCGCCGCGGGCGCTTCCTCGACAGGGGCTTCGGCAGCCGCCTCGGATTCTCCACCTGTACCGGCATCCTCGGCAGGCGCAGCCGTGGGAGCACAACCAGCCAACGCCAGCGTCAAGACCAGCAGCACCACTAACCAGTGACGTGCGCCAACCACGCGCGACGCGTGCATGTCAATCTGCATGGACTCCTCCTTGTAGCGCTTCTTTGAATCGGTGATAGAAAAAGGCTGGATGTTCCCCTGCCGTACAAGCGGGAACAACAGCCGGAGCAACCAATGTAGCGCCGCATTACGCGCAGGATGACCGGACGCCTCATGCCGGAGCAGCGGAGGGAGCCAGCGGCGCGTCCAAGTGCGGTCGCAGCCCAGCGTGAGCATACAGGGTAGGGAACAGGAGCTATCGGCAAAATGGTCTGACCAAACTGGAACGTGAGCCTACCACAAGGCGATCCACTTTGTCAATTGCGCCATAAAGGGTCAGGGGCGCGGCCTGCGCCGCCCACGGTTGAGTTGAAACTCGACGGGCATCGTCAGGTTTTGATCATATGGCGCTTCCTCCACCGCGCCCAGGGCGCGCTCTGTGACCTCCGGCCCTGGCCTGGATTCGACATACATCACCGGCGGGAAATCCGGGTCGTCCGGCAGCCCAGGCCGCTGCTCCACCACCCCCAGTTCGGCAAAGTTGGCAATCATGGTGTTGATCTGCCCCAGCGGGCTTTGCGGATGGCCGAGCCAGCGCGTCCATGACGAGCGGCGGTAGAACGCAGCCAGCCGTTCCTCACGCGGGCGGGTTTCATCCATCACAACCGCATAGTCCGCCGCGCTCAGGACGTGGTTGGGCACGCGCGCAGGCCAAAAGCTGGGCAGGTAGGGGTCATAGGCAGGCTGATACCCGGCGCGGCAGCTTGCTGTATCCGTCTGCCAGGGCACGGCCATCCAGCGCGTGATGTCGCCCGGCCCGCTCGCAAAGATAGGCGATCCCTCGTCCGACCAATCGATCTGCTTGGGGTCAAGCTGGTCGCCATAATCCGGTTCGGGCATCTGCGCGCTGCGCAGGCGGATGCGAAAAGGTGCGCTGTAGAGGGTAATATGGCGCATCGGCCAGGTCATCTCACAACCGGGATGGAATGGCCCGCCCAGGCAAAAATCAAGCGCAGCCCGATCCAACAGCCCTGGCTGTTCGGCTATGGGCGCATCCTCCAGGCGCGTGAACGCGGGCGCTCCCTCCTCCCAATCCGCCTCAAAATCCCCCTCCATCCACTGGCGCAGCAGGGCGTACTGGGTAGCGGTCACAGCCAGAAAGGCATTGGGCGGCGGGTCATTGTCCACCGGGTCATCGCCATAGACCCAGGGCCAGGCCAGTTCGTTGGCTGCGGTCGCATGGACATCGCGAAAGGCGTTGAAGATTTGGCGGCGCAGTTCCCCATAGGCATCGTGGCGGCCCGCCTTGCACGCCAGTTTGGCAACATAGCCAGGGTCCAAAAAATCATTGGGCGCGCCCCATCCAAACTGGTTGAGAAAACCATGATTGACCCACTGCGTCATGGCAAAGCGTTCAAAGATGGGGTAGATATCGCGGCGGAACGAGGGGCGCGGTGGACTTCCCATCCACCACCCCTGGTAGGTATCCACCAACAGGTCATACATCGTGACGATGCCCACCAGGTCGGGCGCGTAGTTGGGCGGCGCGACCACCACCCAGGCGGGTTCGACAGGCAGTTGGCGGCCCTCCAGGGTCACGCGCGCCTGCACCGGCCCATCGCTGATGTCATCGTACCAGCCATCGTTGTTGGCAAAGGTAATGGCCGCGTTGTTCGGCCAGGGTGTGCCAGCCTTGCCACGCCCGCCCAGCACGATCAACCGGCCTGCTTCATCGGTACGCAGTTCGCCCAGTTCCACCGGCGTGCCCAAAAAACAGCCGTCGTCAAAGACGTAATCACGCCCCTGGACGTTGACCCCCTGGATCGTGCGCGGGGCTGGGCGGATTTCCAGGTCACGCCGCGCCGCACCGGTGTAGGCCGCGTTGCGCCTGCCCACAGGCACAGCCTGGGGGATGTCGAGCGGGAGTTCGTAGTTGTACCAGGAGGCCTTTTTGTTGGCGACCTCCACGGTCCACTCGATCTCGGCGTCGTGTGCGGTCAACTCGCGCACCGCCTGGCCCGCGGCGTTGACGCCATAGATACGAAACCGCGCCGCCTGGCGTTTGAGCGCGCCCGTCTCATCACGATAAAAGCCGGGCGGGTGTGTCAGGGGTTGTGGAAGCTCCGGCCCAATAAAGAAGCCTTCGGGGCTGTTGCCCACGCGCGCCACACCAATGCCAGGGTGGATGCGCGCCGCCACAATCGTCTCATCCATCCAATCCACTCCTTGATGGTCTGATCCTTGATGGGCTGGCGCAGCCTACCAACGCCGCACCAGGTCTTGCGGGTCGATTTCCAGCCGCGCCAGCATGTCCGGGTCGATGGGCGCAGCGGCCAGCGGCGGCACATACAGCGTTGCAATCGGCTGCACGCGCGCCGTGGGAAGTGCTTGCAGCGGCAGGCGGCGAATGTCGGGCGGTTGGATAGCATAGCGCGCCGCCGCGTAGATCACCACCTCATGCGCGGGCGGGTAGACCTCCCCCAACACCTGCACTAACACCTCCAGCCCACGGCGTACATCATAGGCCGGGCGCTTGTGCAGTTCGCCTACCAGCCCCACCTGCCATAAGATGAGGCTGGTATACGGGTCAAAGCGCCGCCGCCGGATCAAGAAATCGGTCGTCTCAAAGCTCTGGCAGCCATAACGGCCTGGGTCTATCCCCAGATCGGCAAAGAGGCAGTCTTCCGCCGAGATGCCGGGACACATAGTGGCCGGGTAGCCTTCGGCGCGCGCCTGGCGGATGGCTGCATGGGCGGGCAGTACAAAGACCCCCGGATGGCCGTAAAAGACGGCGCAGACGCGCTGCCCCGCGCGTACACAGTCCAGGATGGTTGCCGTCATCTCGCCGTAGGTGTCCAGGCAGCGCTTATGGTCGGCATAGAGTGGGGCCAGCGAACGCGCCTGCGGGTTGAGCGTCTGCAGCCACCAGCCTGCTGCCTCATCGGTCACCATGTACAGGACGCAATCAGCCTGGCGGATGTATGCCTCCGCTTCGGCGGTGATGTGCGCGCCGAGCATGATGCCTGTGCCGACCACTACCAGGCTGCCGCGTTTCACTTCAGCCGTCATGCATCAATTGCCCGGCCCGCGTGGGGAATCGTCCGGTGAATCGCCATAGACCTCATCCGACAGCGCCGCGCCGGTGTCATCGCTCGGCTCCTCCAGGGGTGAATCGTCGGCAGAGTCGCCGTAGACGCGCTCCGGCCAGGTGGCGGGCATGTCTGCTTGTGCGGCCTCTGGGGTATCTTCCACAGCGTGGATGCGGCCTTCCAGTTGTTCGGGATCGATTTCGCCGCCAGATTCCATCGTGCTGGCCGCAAAGATGCGCCCGCGTGTGGTCTCCTGACGCATCTGGCGCAGCAACTCGGCCTGGTCTTCGGCGTTCAAACCGGCTTCGGCCATCACCTCTTCGGCGGCACGGTCAAAGCGGGCGCGCAGTTCGGGGTCTGCACCCAACCGCGCCAACAATGCACTGATCCGCTCATTCATGGGGAGCCTCCTCACTTGGCTGCTGCTGGAAACAAAAAGTGAAATCAATCGAGAGCAAGGACGACGAACGTCTACACGGGTACAGCCGTATGACTCAACAACTGTGCCACCAACTCATCGAGGTGCGGGAGCGGCTCCGCCGCAGGGTGCGCGGCGGCAGCGGCAGCGCGGCGGCGGACGGCGTGCACGGCAGCGGGATGCGCCGCCACCACCGCAAACAGTGGTGCGGCCTCTACCTCATGCCCCATCTTTAGCCGCAACCGCGCCATCTCAAAGATGATCTCCAAAGCCAACTGCGTCGTCTGCGCGGTCACTGCCCCCTGCAATGCCCGCAGCAAATGCTGTTGGGCCTCCTCCACCCGCCCTTCGGCCTGGAGCAAACCGCCCAAATTCTTGAGCACGCGCGAGAGCAGCAGATGATTCTGATCAACCGATGCCATCTCCAAACTCTGCTGCAGCAGCGACCAGCAGCGATCCAAATGGCCTTGAGCCAATGCCAGTCCGCCCAGATCGTTCAGCGCCATCGCCTCGCCGATCCGGTCGCCGATGGTCTGGCAGAGGTCGCGCGCCCGTTCCAGCGCATGTGCCGCGTCGGCCAGTGCGCCTGCCTGCCATGCCACCAACCCCACCCAGCGCTGGGCATGCGCCATGCCCCACCGGTAGCCGAGCGTC
>CAZYQJ010000174.1:0-4513 GCA_964649925.1 uncultured Litorilinea sp. | reverse complement strand
CGTCTCGTAGGTCGCCAACGCCGCGGCCAGATGGGTTTCGGCGTCCGCCAGATGCCCCAAGGCCAGTTCCACCACGCCCAGCCCCATGCCGATGTGCGCTTCGTGATTGGGCAGGTGCAGCCGCTGCGCCAGCGGCAACGCCTGGGCCAGAAAGGTCTGCGCCCGCACATAGTCGCCTTGGGCGTAGTAGGTCAGCCCTAGTTCCTGTCTACAGTAGACTTCGGCGATTGCCAGTTCTGCGTGCCGCTCGCACAGCGCAAGCGATTGCAACAGATAGCGTTCGGCCTGGGCCAAGCGGCTGGCGGAATAATGGGCGTTGCCCAACTGGGCCAACAGATGGCCGAGGATCACCTCCAGTTCAGCAGCCGCAGGGCTGTCTGCCTCGGTCGCGGCCAACTGCTCCTGCAGCATCGTCTCGGCGTGCTGGAGCATCTCGGTGGCTTCGTCGGTCCAGCAGCGGATGTAGTAAAACTGATAGAGGCTGTGCAACGCCTGGGCGATCCACTGCGGTCTGGCCTGGGCCACACTCCACAACCAGGCAGCGCGCACGTTTTCCAGTTCGATCTGGACACGGTCCAGGGCGCGCTGTTGATCGGCACTGAACAGGTCGCCCTCCAGCCCGGCCAGCCATTGAGCGAAATAATGGGCATGGGCATCACGCAATACAGGGCGCAGGTCGTCCACCTTCTCGGCGGCGAACTGGCGCACCAGGTCGTGCAGCCGGTATCGACCTGCGGTCACCACCTGCACCAGTGACTTGTTGACCAGGCTTGCCAGCCCCGGCAGCGCCGCTTGCGCCACGCGACCCGCTGCGGTGCGGTCAAACGTGGCCGGAAAGATGGTTAACCGGGCCAATACGTCCTGGTCATCGTGATCCAACTGCGTCCACGAATGGTCAAAAACGGCGCGCAGGCTGCGATGGCGGGAAGGCAGTTCGCGGTGGGTGGCGGATAAAAAATCCAGATTCCGCTCCAACTCGTCGGCCAGTTCTTCACAGGAGAGCATATGGACCCAGGCGGCAGCCAGTTCCAACGCCAGCGGCATCCCTTCCAACAGGCGGCAGATGCGCGCCACCGCGGCCAGTTCAGGGCTGCCGTCGGGCGGCGCAAAGTCGGGCGCAACCTGTGCGGCCCGCGCCAGAAAGAGCGAGACCGCGCTGTAGCCGCGCAGTGTTTCGAGGTGCAGCATCGCTGCGTCCGGCGGCAGCGCCAACCCGCGCACCTCAAAGACCCACTCCTCCGCCAGATTCAACCGCTCGCGCGAGGTCACCAAGAAATGCACGCCGGGCGCGGTCTGCAAGATGCGCCCAAACAGCCGCACCCCGGCCTCCACCAGATGCTCGAAATTGTCCAGCACCAGCAGCAGTTCGCGGTCACGCAGATAGGCGATCAGCTGGTCTTCCGGGTCTTCGTTGCCGGTAAAGCTAAAGTTCAGGGCAGTAGCAAGCGCGGTGCTGAGGTAGTTGGCCGAAGTCACGCCCACCAGCGACACAAAATAGACGCCATCCAGAAAGGGGCCAATCGGCTCGGTGACAATGCGCCAGGCCGCCTCCAGGGCCAGCCGCGTCTTGCCGATGCCGCCCGGCCCCACCAGCGTGAGCAAGCGGCGGCGCGGGTCGGTGAGCGCGTGGATCAATTGGGCCAACTCGCGCTCACGGCCCACAAACGATGTGGCCTGTGCGGGCAGTTGGTGGGGCCGCCCTTCGCCAGCGGCCTCGATGCGCCGGTATAACGCTTCAGTCTCTGCAGACGGGGGCGCGCCGACCTCTTCTGCCAAGACCTCACAGCAGCGTGCGTAGACGGCGAGCGCCGCGCTCCGCTGTCCCTGGCGCGCCAAAATCTCCATCTGTCTGCGATAGGCCTCCTCACGCCACGGCTCCAGGATCAACTGCCGGTTGAGGGCTTGGATTGCCGCCTCATTGTCACCTTGCGCTCCATAGGCATCGGCCAGAAAGTCCAACGTCGCCAAGGCTTGTTGGTGCAGATCGGCGCGCACCCCGGCAGCCCACAGATCAAATTCCGGGCTGTCACAGTCAAAGTGGGCCAGAAAGTCCTCATCATAGAGTTCGGCGGCGCGCTGGTGGTTGGTCAGGCAGGTGGGGCAATCCGCACTAGGGGTTGCGCCATGCAGCGGGCAGCCCTCGCGCAGCTTGGCAAACTGGTCGGCATCCAGCCACACATCTGCCACGGGGTTGACCTGCACCTGGTCGCGCCCCACCAACAGAAACGGCGGGTCTGCCGTCTTGTTGTGGATGGCGCTTTGCAGGCGTGCCAATGACTGGCGCAAGTTGGTGCGGGCTGATTCCTGGTTGTAGTCGGGCCAGAAGAGGCCGATCAATGCCTCGCGGGCATGCGCCTGGGCACGACCAACGACCAAATAGATCAGCATGGCTTGCGCTTTGGCAGATCGAAAACCGGATACGGGCTGGCCGTCCAGTATCACTTCCACGGGGCCAAGCGTATTTAGGATCAGTTGTGACATACAGCGCAGCCGTTCTAGCGAATCCCGTTCGCTTGGCGATGCTTTCAGGTTAGCAGTATAGAGAAGGTGGCGCAGAACCGCCCGATCACGCAGTGTTCGGCAACAGAGGGAGCAGGATCGGGTCAAAGTCGCGCCACATTATACCGTATTCCCCCGCCCGGCTCAATCTCCCCCATTCTAGATGTGACCAACCAGGTCACGCACAGGTCACGCAGATGTCCCCTTGCGGTCACGTTCTGGTCACGCTGCGCCGCTATGCTGTGCGTAACAAATTCACCCGCCAGGTCACCGGCCTGCCACGCAAGCCATAAACCGAGGCAATGATGAAACAGCTAGCCGAGTTTGCCCTCTATCCCCAAGATGCGCCCGACTGGTGTTGGGCTGCGGTGGTGCAGATGATCCAGCATTACTACCTGTCCACCTATCAATCGCAAGCGGAGATCATGCACCAGTGTTGCGCGGGAGTCAGCTGTATCCACAGCACGGCATCGGGACGTGTGCGGCGCTGCCCGCATTCATGTCTGGCGGGCCTGGAATGGCAGGACACCAGTCGCAACCGCCCTTTGCCCTGGGAAACGATCTGCGCCGAGCTTGACGCCGAACGACCGGTCATCATCACATGGGCAGATCATTCGGTGATCTGCATCGGCTATGAACGGCTAGGTCGTGTGCTGACCATCTATAACCCGCTGCCGGTAGGCCGCGGGCGAATCGAAATGCTACCCTACCACGACTACACGAATCTGTTCAACAGTGAATCGTGGTATGCCTTTCAAGCCATATCCCCTGTGGCCAACCCAGGACTGCACTAAGTACGCAGCCTGGATGTTCATTGGCTCAAGAGTCCGTCCAATCTGTACCACACGGGAGAGAATTATGACCTTGCCTTCCTCACCCACCCCCATCGCGGCGCAGACACGCAGCGCCCGTATCCTTATCGCCGATGCCGAGCCGCGTATGCGCGATCTCCTTTACCATGCCTTTTCGCGCGTCGGTCACAGCGTAACCACATGCGGCAGAGCAGGCCAGGCACTGCGGCTGCTTCAATCCAAACAACAGGAAGGCTATGAGTTGGTCGTGATCGACCTGGTGTTGCAAGACATGGACGGTTTTGAGTTGATCCGGCGTATCCGCCAGATTTCCGATATCCCGATCATGGTCTTGTCGGCAGTCTCCCGCCCGGATGACATTGCGCGTGCGCTGGATCTGGGCGCAGATGGCTATGTCTGCAAACCGGTTCATTTTGCTGAGTTGGTCGCCAAAGTGCAGGCACTTCTGCGCCGCATCTACCACCTCAACCGTCCGGAACGCCATCCGCGCGCCATGTACGGCAGCCTCCAGCTGGAGCAGGAGCGGCGTATGCTCACCATCGGAGGGCGCACCGTCCGCCTGAGCAATACCGAACACCGCTTATTCCGCCTGCTGTTGGCGCGCGCGAATCGGCCGGTACACAAGCAAGAGCTATTACGCCAGATCTGGGGTGAAAACAGCCTTGAACCGTCCAACGTAGTTGAACTGGCCGTGGCGCGGCTGCGCCGTAAAATCGAAGAAGACCCGGCCAAACCGCGCCACCTGGTTACCGTGCGATCCTTTGGCTATCAGTTGTGCCTTCCCACCCCAGGTCCAAAGCGCGAAGTTGCAGAACCGTCTCGGCCTGAACATCACTCCCTGCGCGGCCCTATCGCCGCCGGTATTTCTAGGTTAGTGCATGCTCCGACGCCGTAACCTTCACTTCCTCTCAATCCCCTCTCACTTCCCCTCCCTCAACCTCATCCCTTGGTGAAAGGTGGCACCCCTTGCCATCCTTCACCAGGGGCTGCCTCTTTACAATGTCCGCGGATTGGCGGCCAAGCTGGGGCGTGATATCATCTGCACCGGACGTCGCGCTGCCCCTTGCACGACAACCTGCATATCCGCACAACACCCCTAGACAAGCTCCCAACATGCAGATCACCAAACTTGAAACCATCATTGTCCAACCGCGCTGGCTCTTCCTCAAGATGCACACCGACGAAGGATTGGTTGGCCTGGG
>CAZYQJ010000173.1:0-9023 GCA_964649925.1 uncultured Litorilinea sp. | reverse complement strand
GTAAAGGAGATGTCCACTCCGAGACATCACAGGGGGCCCATTGAACCTCAACAGGCGAAGGCTATACCCGCTCTTGCTCATCTACCATCTTGATCTATCGCTGATGATTTACTCGATTAGATCAGTTGCCCAATTCAACCCCTGCAAACGGGTATCCAACTCGCGCAGTTCTTTGGCCAGCGCATCGATCTCCCGCTGCTTTTCGGCCACGTTGATCGTGCTGAAGACCTTGATCTCCGCCTTGGAGTAGCGGTCGAGCCGCATCGCAGACGCCTGAACAAACTCACGCACGACGGAGAGTTTGAGTGTCAGCACATCGCGTCTGGCAAGCATGTCTACCAGGCTGAGGCCGTCTACCACGGTGCTGTTGTTTGTCTTATTGATCTGCCGGATGAGCATCTCTAGCGTGGCCGTGTCGCGATCAAGCTCCTCCAAGAGAACGACAGGATCCTCCGCGGGTTTGTCGCCCTCTTGCACCTTGGCGTTCGTCAAAAGCCGCATCTTTAGCTGGGCGATCCGCTTCTGCAAATCGGCCCGCAAGTTCAACGCTTCGGCAAGCTTCATCCATGTCTCCCGTTCTCTGTCGTTGAATAGGCGTGTACCGTTGGTTCAGCGCGTAGACACACCTGTAAACGTGTACACGCAGGGTTTTCCGCGATGAGGGAGAGCCGGTTTGCGAATACGAACTCTCCAGCCCTACAGGATATGCACCGGCTGGCCGCCCTGGGAGGCCGACACCTGGATCGCATCCCACAGTTGGGCCATCCGCAGCCCGATTTCCGGCGGGCAGGGGTTCGCCATCTTCCCAGCGCGCACCCTTAAGAACTGCTCCCACTGCCCCATCGAGGCAGGCACGCGCACCGGCATCATCCGGTCTTGCCCCTGGCGTTGAATCTCCAGCCGCTCGCCCCAAATGCCCGTGCGCAGGATAGCGTCGGTGCAGTAGACGCGCACGTCCGAATGGCACGATTTGATAGCTTCACCGCACGCGCTCAGCGTGATAAACGCGCCAGAACGGGTGCGCGCCATCACCGATCCCAGGATATCCACCGGCGTGCCGCGGTTATCCAGCCAGGCGGCCACCTCCACAAAATCCTCGCCTGCCAGGTCGGAGACGGTGTTGAGCATGTGTGCGCCGGTGTCGAACAAAAAGCCGCCGCCCGACATCACGGGGTTCTGCCGCCAGGTTCCCATCGTGTTCGTCTTCCAGTTTTGCCAGGCGATAGCATGAATGTTCAAGATGCTGCCCAACTCCCCGGAATGCAACAGGCGCGCCGCGGTGCGGATCTGCGGCGAGAGGCTGCCGTTGAACGAGACCACCAGCAGGCGGCCTGTGCGGTCGCGCGCTTCGATCAAACTCTTGGCCTCGTCGGCGCTCATCACCATCGGTTTTTCCAGCAGCACGTCCAGCCCGGCGTCCAAACAGGCTTTGGCCTGGTCGTGATGCAGGGCGTGCGGCGTGATGATCAGCGCCACGTCGATCTCGTCGCCACGCTCCTTCAACAACTTTTCCAGATTTGGCTCGTTGGGAGGCGGCTCCAGCCCTGCCGCCTCGAACATTGCAGAGAAATCCTCGTAGGCCTGCCCCCACGGTTCACAGGCGGCCACGACTTGGGTAGTGTCCAATTGCTTCAAGATAGGGCGCAGGTGCAGGCGGGCCATCCCGCCACAGCCGATCATCGCCATCCGTACCGGCTGCGTACCGTTGTTCATGGAGAACCTTTCCTTGATCTACTACACAAAGCCCCGCGCTGGATGCGCTCATGCATCGCGCGGGGTCCGATGGATGGGGAGTTGATAATTCGAGTATACCAAAGGGCGTATGAAACGCTAGATTCCAGGTCACAAAATGCAAATTGGCCGCGTCACCTCCGGCGCATGGCGCGGCTGTTCCGTTACCTTTATGCCGCCTTCGAGCCGCAGCCAGGTCGTAAAATCACGCACCCCTGCCTGCAGCCGGATCACGCGCGCACCGCGCGCAAACCCCTCACGACCATAGGTGTTATAGCCCGACCCGCGGCCATAACAGAGACGGATGCCGTGCAGGTCGCCCACAAAATCGTTGACATGGTCATGGCCCACAAACGTGCCCATGACATCGCCCATTTCATGCAGCGCGGCATAGAAACCTGAGTTGATGCGCGGGCTGCACACCCCTTCATACTTCTCGCCAACGCACTCGTAGAGATCCCACACCTCATTATATTCGGGCAGCGGGATGTGGAAGAAAGCGAGCGCGGGCAGCGGGTCACCGCCGTTGCGGTCGCGCCAAGCCTGCGCCGTCGCCAGATACCAGGCAATCTGGTCGCGGCGGATCCAGCCGTAGCCTTTCAGCCACGTCTCGGAATAGCTATTGGAATCGAGAAAATACAGCAGCGCCGCGGGCCGGTCGCCTTGCAGCACGGGCAGCACATAGTTGCCCACACCGGAGACATCCGCCGGGCCGGATTCGCTCAGACAGTTGGGCAGCGTCTGCTGCACGGCCAGCAGCGCAGCGCGATCCAGCGCGCCCTCGTCGTCATGGTTGCCAAAGACCGCAGCCCAGGGCAGGCCCCGATCCATTACCGGCGCAAGCGCCCGCCGCACCGAAGCCGCCGGGTCTTGAGACTGTTTGCCGTCAATCAGGTCGCCGGTGATGACCACCAGGTCAGGCTGCTCCGCATCCAACACCGCAGCCATTAAGGATGCCGTCAGTTCGTCAGCGGGTTCGCCGTTCTTGAAGTGGGTATCGGTAAACTGGACAATCGTAAACGTACCGTCATCACGAAAATGGAGTTCCGCAGCCATAGACGTCTCGCCGTTAATGGAGGTTGGATAAAGCACGGCCAAGGGAAACGGTCGACAATAGGACACTTGCCAAAGTGGTCAGGGCGAGCCTGGCTTACGTACACGGCGCTATGGTAGGTCGGTTCATAACCCGACATGGGCGGCACGGTCTCCCCAGGCGCGCCGCAAGCAGCACCGAAAACCGCACCTGCTGAGTACGCTACACGCCGCGTTCGGCCAGGTAGAGGCTTAAATCAATATCGCCGGGCGAGTGGCCCAGGGTCGTGAGATAGAGCGCCGCCTCGGCGCGGTGCTGCGTGCCGTGGTTGACCACATGCACCAATATATGCCACAGCACGCGGCTGAAAGGCTCACCTCTGGTGTTCTTGTAGTCGATCCGCTCTGCCAGGTCGGCGTCACTCAGCCCGGCCAGGCAGTCACGCATGGCGGCTTCTTCCTCATCCCAGCGGCGGCGCAACACCTCCAGCGTCGAGAACTGGTCGACGTCCAACATCGCCGCCGGGGAGACACGCTCATGGCAGCGCATCCGCCAGACCCATTCCGCGCTCAAAATGTGGCCCAGCGTCCCCTGGATGGACTTCCAACTCATCGGTAGATCTTGGGCCAGTTCTTCAGGCCGGAGATTTTCGGCAGCCTGGAGGATGCGCTTGTTGGCCCAATAGTTGTAGTCGTAGAGCAGAAGCAGGTCACGTTGGTTCATAGCCGTGTCTCCTTGGTTCATTCCAGGTGAGAGGCATCTATGGTTCGCCAATTAGCGCCACATACCATTCAGAGGCAATACGCATGCCTACGTTGCGCAGCAGGGCGCGCTTGGGTTCATCTAGGTGACCGCAGACCACCACGGCTTGCACGGCCCCGTGCGCCGCGGCCTCTTTGGTGACAGACTGGATCAGATCGCGCCCGACCGTCTGCCACAGGTCAGGGTGTGCCACGCAGAAATCATCGATCATACAGGTCAGCCCGCCGGGGTCATAGACGGGCGGCGCGGGGACGATGCTGGCAATCACAAACCCGACCACCGCCGCATCTTCCAGCGCGACCAAAGTTAGCACATTCTCCTGGGTCAGTAAATGGTGAAAATAGGGCGTCTGCACAGCCGCTGAATTTTCGGCCTTGCGCCAGAAAAGCGGCTGATAGGTGGCATATTCGCTGCGCTTCTGTTCGGAAAGGGCCACCATAGCGGGGACGTGGCTTTCCTGTACGGGCTGAATTATGGATGGTCTCAGCACAGTCTACACTTGTGGTTCTTGATGGATGGTCTCTAGATATTCCTGCTCCACGCCGTTCACGCGCAATAGGATGCGGCGCAGCGTGGCTTCTTCCTCTGGGGTGATCAGGGCCAGCGGCCCGTCGTGTTCGTTGAGGATGGCTTGCCCCAACTGGCTGCGCGCCAGCATCCGCAAGTCTTCCTCCAGGGGGTCCAGCAGCCGGTGATCCTCCACCACGCGGCCATCGCGCATCCGCACAATGCGGCGGGTGGCCTGGGCCACGCGACGGTCGTGGGTCACAATCAAAATCGTTGTGCCCTGACTTTGGTTGAGGTCGCCGAGCAATGTAAGCAGTTCTTCACCGCTTTGGCTGTCGAGCGCGCCGGTCGGCTCATCGGCCAAGATCAAGAGCGGGTCATTGGCCAGGGCGCGGGCGATGGCAATGCGCTGGCGCTGCCCACCGGAAAGTTGGCTGGGGAGATGGTCGGCACGCCCGGCTAGCCCCACCATCTCCAGCAGGTGCATGGCGCGTTCGCGACGGGTGCGGCTATGGACGCCCAGCCCCTGCATGGGCACTTCGACATTTTCCAGCGCGGTCAGGGTGGGCAGGAGGTTGTGTAGTTGAAAGACAAAACCCACCGTGCGCGCCCGAAAGTGATCCACATCCTTGATCCGCGCCAGGTTTTCGCCCGCGACACAGACTTCGCCTGCAGTCGGCTGGTCGAGCGCGCCGATCATGTTGAGCAGCGTACTTTTACCGCAGCCGCTTGGCCCCATGATCGCCAGCAGTTCGCCGCGCGCTACCTCCAGGCTCACACCGTCCAGCGCATGGACTGCGGTCTCACCCACGCCATAGACCTTGATCAGGTTCGTAATACGAATCAACGGTTCGGACACAGGTGAATCCACCGTGACAGGGTCTTTATTGTCCATGTGTCAAGCGGTCGCCGCGCGGGGCCTGGATATTGACAAACGCCGTCATGCCCCAGCGCAGGTTCTCATCTAATTCGTCCACCGTGATATGCACCGTATAGTTCGTGCTGCCCTTCTCCGTATTGCTGACCGGCGCAATGCCGGTGATCGTACCTTGAAAAATCTGTTCTGGCAAGGCATCAAACGTCACTTCCACGGCCATCCCCGGCTGCAGCCGCACCACATCTGTCTCACGCAGGTCGGTCGTCTCGATCTCCATCTCCTCGGGGTTGCCAAGCAGCAGCAGGTGAGCGGCGGGCGTCGCCATCTCACCCACACGCACATGGATCGTCCCCACCTGCCCGCCAAAAGGCGCGATCACCTGGCTTTGATGCAACTGCGCTTGCGCCATACTCAACGCCGCGCGCGCCGACACCACACGCGCCTCGGCCATAGCGATCTCTTCGGGCGTGGGGCCGTTCAACAGCGCATCCAGCGCGGCCTGCGCGCCCGCCTGGTCGGCCAAAGCGGCCTGCACCGCGGCCTCGGCAGCAGGGGCTTTGCTGCGCGCCATGCTTACGGCCGCCTCGGCAGCGGCGATCTGGCTTTGCGCCGTCGCCAACTGCTCACGGGTCGGCCCCAGTTTGACCAGGTCCGCCTGGGCGCGAGCGGCTTCGAGTGTGGCCGTCGCCTGTTGGAGCGCCAGGGCTTCCGGCCGCGATGCGATCTGCGGGTCGCCGCGCACCTGGTTATAAGCGGCCTGGGCATGGCTCACCGCGGCCTCGGCAATCGCCAGTTCGGCTTCGGCGGCGCGGATTTCGGCCTCGGTGGGGTGGCTGGCGAGTTCGGCATACGCATGCCGGGCGATCTGCACCTGGGCCTCGGCCTGCTCGATGGCGGCTTCACATTCCAGCATTTGCCCCGCGGCCAGTGTCACCTGCGCTTCCGCCGCGGCGACCTGTGCCTCTGCCGCGGCGATCTCGGCAGCGGTCGCGCCTGCACGCAGTTTTGCCAGCGCGGCCTCCGCTTCGGCCAGGTTGGCGGATGCCGACTCGACCTGGCTCGCCAACATCTCATTCTCCAACTCCAACAGCAGATCGCCTGCCTCCACCCAATCGCCTTCGGCCACATGAATCTGGCGGACAATGCCGGAGGTGGCTGGACTCAGCCCGGCCCAACTGACCGGCTGGAGCGTACCCGACGCCCAGATCACATTTTCCAGGTCGGCGGCCTCTTCGGCAGCGAGTTCGGCGGCAAGTTCCGCCTCGCGCGCCGCGGGCTGCGCCCAATAGGTTTGATAACCCCACCAGCCTGCCGCCGCCACGATGATCACCAGGGCGATAATACCGATGCGCTTCATGGTTCACGGTTCCTTGTGTCTGCACTATACCTATTCATACCGCAACGCTTCCACCGGCTGCAGACGGCTGGCGCGCCAGGCAGGATAGAGGCCGCCCAGCAGCCCCAGCAACAGCACCACGCCCGTAGCCGAGACAAAGATCTCTAGATTCCAACTAGGCCGGATGATCTGGGTGAAGCCAGGGATCGAACTCACCGCGGTCAGCAGCAGCACGGCAAAAAGCGCGCCCATCACCCCGGCAAAGAGGCAGAGATAAAGGCTCTCCTGTACAATCTGGCTCAGGATATGTCGCCGCCGCCAGCCCAGGGCGCGCAGCGTGCCGATCTCGCGCGTGCGCTCGTAGATCGACATGATCATGGTGTTGGCAACCACGATTCCCCCCACCGTCAAGGCGAGCAAGTGGATGGCGTTGGTCATCGCCAGCGTGGTCTGGATGTCGTTGGTATTCTGGGCGAACTCGCTGCTCAGGCTGGCGCGCGCCTCTGGAAAACGCTGGTTGATCACCTCCACCAGGGCCGCGGCCTGCGCCGGTTCCTCCACGTCGACAAAGATGAAGGTCACGCTGCGCGGTCGCGCCAGCAAACGCTGCGCCTCTTGCAACGCCAGCATCCCGCCGCTGTCTTCAAAGGAAACGCCTGTCTCGGTGATGCCCACCACCTTATAGCGGTTGTTATAAAGCGTGATCGTGTCACCCAAACCGACCTTGTACGTCTCGGACGCGATCTTGCCCAACATGATCTCGTTGGGCCGCCGGATGTAACGCCCTTCTACCAACTTGTAATGGCTCATCGGCGGGCTGTCCGGCTCCAGCCCGCCGACGATGAATATGGGCATGGTCTCCGTGCTGACAAACCCCAACACAAACGGGCTGACCGATTTGACCTGGGGCATCCCCTGGATGAGGCGCGCGATGCGTTCGTCCAGGCTGCTCAGGCTCATGTCGGCCACATCGCGCTGCATGACGGTGATGCTGCCTGTGCTGCCGCTGCCCACCAGCCCGTTGAGTTGGCCAATCATGCCCTCGATAATCCCGCCGAGCATGACCAGCGTGGCAACGCCGATGCCAATGCCCGCCGACGAGATCAGCGTGCGCGTGCGCCGCCGCCACAGGTTGCGAAAACTCTGGTTGCCCACCCGGCCCAGCGGGTCGCTGCTCTCGCCTGCGCCGCCGCCCTCATAGCGTAACGCCTCCACCGGCTGGAGGTTGGCCGCGGTGCGCGCCGGGTAGTAGCCGCCCACCAGCCCCAACGCCAGTGCGGTCACCAACCCCTGCACAAAGATGCCAGGGGAAAAACTACCCTCCAAGAATGCGCCCACGCTGGGGTTCCGGCTTGCGGCCCAGACCATGCCCACGCCCAGCAAGATGCCGATCACGCCCCCGGCCAGGCTGAGCGCCACCGATTCGCCCAGGATCAGGCGCAGCACCTGACGCCGCGTCCAGCCCACAGCGCGCAGCGTGCCGATCTCGCGCGTGCGCTCCAACACGCTCATGACCATGGCGCTCATCATGCCCAGCCCGCCAATCAAAATGGCGATGGCTGCGATGCTCCACGCAAATGCCTGCAGGATTGCAGTCCACTCCTGGCCGCTCGCATAGTCGCTGGCCGTGCTGACGGTGATCTCCTTGTCAATAGACTCGATACGCTGGATGACCTGATCCAGATTGGCGTTGGGTCGCAGCCCCACCTGGAAGAGACTCACCTGGCGCGACTTGGCGGCAATCGTCTGCGCGTCGGCCAAGGTCACCACGCCGCCCGACTCTTCCATGCCCTGGCCCGTCTCGTAGATGCCGACAATGCGGTAGGGCACGCCGTTGACGCGCAGCGTGTCGTCCACGCCCAGTTTCAGCGCATCGGCCCCGCGCCGCCCCAACGCGATCTGGCCGGAGCCGGTGACCGGCTTGCCCTCGACAATGCGGTAATGGCCCATGGCGACGCTGCCCGCGGGATAGCCGTAGATCAAAAAGTACGGGGTGTCGCCCACCACGATAAAGGTAAACACGCCGGGGTCTACATTGGTCACGTCGGGGATAGCCAGGATGCGCTGGTCTAGGTCTTCGTCCAGGCTGCTGTACAGCACGTCAAAGGCGTTGGCCTGCGTCACCAGGAGGTCATTGCTCAGCCCCAGGGTGTTGCTGTAGTTTTTGCCAAAGCCCTGGGCCATGGCCCCCAGCGCAACGACCGCAGCCACGCCAATGGCGATACCCAGCACCGTGAGCAAACTGCGTGTGGCGCGCCGCCACAGGTTCTTGAGGATCACGGCATCAAACCCCTTTCCCCCTAGCTTTCAATATGCGCCCAATCACAAACGCCATGCCACATCCACACGACCAGTCCTTTCCTAGCCACTCGACTAGTTGTCAGAAGGGGAGTAGGGAGATAGGCAGGTAGGCAGTAGGGGCAGAAGCCAAGCCGACGGAAACCGGCCACACAAGCCGTGCTGCCGACTCCCCACAAAGCGCCACGAACGCACAGGCAAAAAAGAGGACAACAGGATGCCACTCACCCAGCACGGGAGGATGGCCGGGAACATACTATGCAACGGATGCGTCCCACAGACAGCGCACACGCGACGATGTACGCTCGACCCGGCAACATGTTGGCGAGACAGATTGGATGAGATAAGGAGACACTCATGCTATCCTGGCGATGGATTCTGGTGACGGTAGTCGTGGTATTCTTGGCAGCGTGCCAACCGGTAACGCTTCCCACAGATGAGCCAACCTCTGCGGCAACGGAGGAACCGGAAGAAGACAC
>CAZYQJ010000172.1:0-9025 GCA_964649925.1 uncultured Litorilinea sp. | reverse complement strand
GCTACGCTGCGCCCGCGCGCGGCGGCGCTTGCCAAGAACGGGCTGGGCGTGATCCTGGCCTGGCACGGTGTGGCGGTGGTCGGGCGCGATCTGAGCGATGCCTATGATACGCTGGACCGGCTGGAGTGGAGCGCCCAGACCGTGCTGCTCTCCCGCGCGGCAGGGCTAACCCTGGCCGGTCACAACAAATAACCCTGGATGCCGCGGCCATGATCCTGACCGTGACCGCTAACCCCACAATCGACCGCGTGCTTTTTGTGCGTAACTTCGCCATGCAGGACGTGGTGCGCGCCGAACGCGAGGTGGTGTCGCCAAGCGGCAAGGGGATCGACGTGTCGATCATCCTGCATGTGCTGGGCGCGCCGACCCTGGCCCTGGCGCTCAAAGCAGGCCACAGCGGGGAGATGCTGGCCGCACTCCTGGCGGATCAAGGCGTACCCTGCGAATGGATCGCAGCCGAAGGCGAGACACGCATCGCGGCGTTGATCACCGACCAGGCGACGGGCCGCCAGTCCACCATTTTGGCGCATACACTGTGCGCCGGGCCGGGCCATGTCGATCAACTGTTGGCGCGGCTGGCGCATCATGCCCCGCACAGTTGGGGCCTTGTTTGCGCCGGAAGCCTGCCGCCCGGTCTGCCCGACCGCACCTTTGCCGACCTGCTGGCCGCGGGCCGCGATCATGGGCTGGTGACAATGCTCGACAGTTCGGGTGCAGGGCTGTGCGGCGGAGTGGCAGGCTTGCCCGCGATCCTCAAGGTCAACGCACGCGAACTCGGCGAACTGGCCGCGCAGGCAGGTGCGCCGCTGCCCACCTGGGACGGTGACCTGCGTCCCCTGGCGACATTTCTGCGTGACCGGTTGGGCTGTTGGGCACGCGACGCCCTGGTCGTGACCCTGGGTAAGTCCGGCGCGCTGGCGGCGGCGGTGGACGGGTGCTATCACGCCCCTGCGCCGCAAGTGCCGGTGGTCAGCCCTGCCGGGGCCGGCGATGCAGTGAGCGCAGGCGTGATGTTGGGGCTGCGCCGCGGCGATCCCTGGGCTGATGCGCTGCGCCTGGGCGTGGCCGCCGCCGCCGCTGTGGTGCAAAATGAAGGGACCGCGGTCTGTACTGCCGACCAGGTGGCGGCCATGCTGCCTTTGGTGGACGTGGTGGAAATAGAGGATACATAGCGTATGCCTGAACCTCTGCTGGAACTGCGTAACATCACCAAGACCTTCCCCGGCGTAGTGGCGTTGGACGGGGTGAGCTTTGACGTGCGCCCCGGCGAAGTCCATGCGCTGTTGGGCGAGAACGGCGCGGGCAAGTCCACCCTGATTAAGATCGTGGCCGGGGCCTATCAGCCCGACGCGGGGGAGTTGTTTTTCAACGGGGAACCCGTCCGGCTTTCCAGCCCGCGTGAGGCGCGCGCCCGCGGCGTGGCCGTGATCTATCAGGAGATGAGCCTCTACCCCGAACTGTCGGTGGCCGAAAACATCTTTATGGGCCGCCACCCGCGTGGGCCGCTGGGCAGCGTGGACTGGAACCAGATGGCGCGCCAGGCCGACGAACTGTTCCGCACGCTGGATGTCGAGATCAACGTGCGCCACAAGGTCAGCCGCTTGACTGTGGGCAACCGCCAGCGCGTGGAGATCGCCAAGGCGCTCAGCCAGCAGGCGCGCATCCTGATCATGGACGAACCGACCGCGTCACTCACCGCGCATGACGTGGAGATCCTGTTCGGGATCGTGCGCCGTCTGCGTGACCAGGGCGTCGGCGTGATCTACATCAGCCACCGGCTGGACGAGGTCTTTGAACTGGCGGACCGCGTGACGGTGCTGCGCGACGGCAAATTCGTCGGCACGCTCGACGTGCAGGACGCCACCCCGGACAAATTGATCAGCATGATGGTGGGCCGCGCCCTGGACAACCTGTTCCCCAAGGAGATCGTGCCCATTGCCGCGCCGGTGCTGGAAGTGCGCGGGCTGACGCGCAGCGGCGTCTTTGAGGATGTTTCCTTCGAGGTGCGCGCGGGGGAGATTGTCGGGTTGAGCGGGCTGGTCGGTTCCGGGCGCAGCGATCTGGCGCAGGTAATCTTCGGCGTTCATCCGCCCGACCGGGGTGAAATCCTGCTCGACGGGGATCCTGTCCGCATGCCCACCCCGCGCCACGCTATGAAGCGCGGTATTGCCTATGTCTCCGAAGACCGCCAACGCCAGGGGTTGGTGCTGCCCATGTCAGTCAAGGAGAACGTGACGCTGGCGATATTGACCGAGTTGACCCGCTTTGGGCTGGTGCGGCGGCGCGACGAGGAACGTCAGGCCGCGCTGTCGGTCGAGCGGCTGCGCGTGCGTACGCCGAGCCTGATGCAGCAGGTCGCCAATCTGTCGGGCGGCAACCAGCAAAAGGTGGTGCTTTCTAAGTGGCTGCTGCGGCGGCCCAAACTGCTGATCCTGGACGAGCCGACGCGCGGCATCGACGTGGGCGCCAAGGCCGAGATTCACCGCCTGATGAGCGACCTTGCCGCCCAGGGCATCGGCATCTTGATGATCTCCAGCGAACTGCCGGAGATTTTGGGGATGAGTGACCGCATTCTGGTCATGCGTCGGGGGCAACTGGTGGCGGAATTTACGAGTGAGGAGGCGACCCAAGAAGCCATCATTGCCCAGGCGATGGGCGCGCCGCCGTCGCCCACACAGGAAACAGTATCCAGCGCTCCCGAAGTGCCGGTCACATAAGCACTCATAGGCTAGGTTGACGAGGGGACAAAGACTATGGCCGTACGTTCTGCCCAACTGCGACCCGTTGCCCGCAACTCCTGGCTGGAGCGGCTTAACCAGGAAGTGCTATTGAGCGTCTTTCTGGTGGTTCTGGTCGCCATCTTGACCGCGTTCCGCCCTGATTTTCTCAGCCGCCAAAGCGTGGCGTCCATGCTCCTGGACAGCAGCCACCTGATCGTGGCCGCGGTGGGCATGACGCTGGTGATCGTGGCCGGGGGCATTGACATCTCGGTTGGGTCGATGCTGGCGATGTGCGCGGTGATCGGCGGCATTCTGGCGCGTGACGGCGCACCCCCCGAAGTGGCGATGGTCGCTATGATCGCCACGGGCACGCTGCTGGGCTTTGTCAACGGCGCGCTGGTTGTCTGGGGGGGCATCCCCTCGATCATTGTCTCGCTGGGCATGTTGAGCGTGCTGCGCGGGGGCGTGGTGCTGCTGACCGGCGGTTCATGGATCCAAAACCTGCCCGATGGCTTCTATATCGGGCAGCGTTCAGTCCTGGGGCTGCCTATACCCGTCCTGGTCGCGGTGGTGGTGCTGGTCGCCGCCGCGCTGTGGATGCGCTATTCGCCCCTGGGCCGCCAGGTCTATGCCGTGGGCGCAAACCGCGAGGCCGCACGGCTCACGGGCATCAACGTTAAGCGTGTGCAGTTGATGACCTTCACCGTCAACGGCGCGTTGGTCGGGCTGGCCGCACTGGTCT
The DNA here is from genome assembly GCA_964649925.1 of uncultured Litorilinea sp. Classification (GTDB taxonomy): domain Bacteria; phylum Chloroflexota; class Anaerolineae; order Caldilineales; family Caldilineaceae; genus QEUY01. The sequence continues at coordinate 5,563 of CAZYQJ010000172.1, read as the reverse complement.
TTGCCACGCGTTTCAGCGCCATCCAGACCAACGCCGGGGTTGGCTTTGAACTCCAGGTGATCACCGCGGCCGTCGTCGGCGGGGTCAGCATCCTGGGGGGCGTGGGTACGGTCTTGGGGGCAGCCCTGGGCGGGCTGCTGCTCAACGTGATCAGCAAGGGCATGATCTTCCTGCGCGTCAGCGCCTACTGGCTGCTGGCTGTCCAGGGCGCGCTGATCCTGTTGGCCGTGGTGGTCGATATCTGGCGCAAGCGCCGGTTGGGTGAACTGTAATTTGAGATCGAGGCAAGTTAGAACGGCTTACGCAAGGGCGCTAGCTGCCCTCTGGCTGCGGCACACATTCCGGAGCAGACCGTATGGCTGATTTGACCCTGTCACGCCAGCCTGCCAGCCTCACCTGGCGGCGCTATCTAAACCAGGAGAACATCCTGCTGCTGACGCTCCTGGTCATCATGTTGGTGCTTTCGCGCCTGAGCGACCGCTTTTTTACGACGGCGAACCTGCTCAACCAGACGCGCCTCTTTGCCGAGGTGGGGTTGATGGCGCTGCCCATGACACTGGTCATCATCACTGGCGGCATCGATCTGTCGGTCAGCAGCGCGTTTGGCTGGGCTGCGGTGATGCTGGGCGTGGCGTGGAGCGTGTGGGGGCTGCCGCTGTCTGCGGCGATTGGCGTCAGCCTGCTGACCGGGCTGGTGGCCGGGCTGTTCAACGGCTGGATCGTCGCGCGCATCAAAGTGCCGCCGCTGATCACCACGCTCGCCACGCTTGCCGTCTATCGCGGCATGGCCTACGGCATCAGCCAGGGCAGGCCGGTCAGTGGCTATCCGGACTGGTTCGAGGTCTTTGGGCAGGGCAGTATCGGCCCGCTGCCTACGCAGTTTGTGTTGTTGATCGTCCTGACGCTGGTCGTGGGCATTTTCCTGGCACGCACCCCGTGGGGACGTTTTATCTACGCCATCGGCAGCAACGCCGAGGCCGCGCGCTTTTCCGGCATCCCGGTGCAGCGTATCTTGATCGCCATCTATGCGTTCAGCGGCTTGATGGCCGGGTTGGCTTCGGTGGTCTTTGTCAGCCGCGTCACAACCACGCGCGCTGATGCTGGAACCGGCATGGAACTCGATGTGATTGCCGCTGTCGTCCTGGGAGGGACGAGCATCTATGGCGGCAAGGGAACCATCTACGGGACGATCTTGGGGGTCATTACCATTGCCCTGCTGCGGAACGGGCTGAGCTTGGCAGGGGTCAAGGGGGATGCAACGGTTGTCGTCATCGGGGCCGTGCTGATCGCGGCGGTGCTTGTCAACCGCTTGCTGCGCGGTGAGGCCAGCGATGCGCGCTGATGGAAATACCATATCAGGTGTGGTGACCCGTTGTCGGCGTGCCGTCAATGGCTCCGACAACGCTCACATAAATCTCTCACCCAAAGCGTAGTTCTCGTCCATGTACACACATGAGCAAGGGAGGATTCTATGCAGCGACGTATCAGCGTGCTCTTGTCTATCCTGCTAGTAGCGATGTTGGTATTGGCTGCCTGTGGCGGAGGAGGCGCGGAACCGCCTGCCGCCGAACCCCCGGCTGCGGAGGCCACTGAAGCCCCGGCGGATGCCGAGGCGCCAGCCGAGGAAGCTGAGGAACCTGCGGAAGCCGAAGAACCTGAAGCCACCGAGGAACCCGCCGAAGAGCCTGCCGAGGAAGTGACTGAGACCGAGGAAGTCACAGACACCGAGGAAGCCACAGACACTGAGGAGATGACCGAGACCGAAGAGGTCACGGAAACCGAGGAAACGACCGATACCGCAGAAGCCGGTGATGCCGCCGCAGTTGAATATAACGGGGGCACGGCTGTCAACGCGCCCGACAAGGCTGGTCAGGATATCGTGGTCTTTGATGTCCCCAAACTGATCGGCATTGACTACTTCAACGCAACGCGCCAGGGGATGGAGGAGGCCGCCGCCGAACTGGGCAATGTCACCTATACCCAGGACGGCCCGACCGAAGGCCGCGTCGACCGCCAGATCGAGTTCATCGACAACTTCATCACCCAGCAGCCCGACGCCATCGTCTTTGCCAGCAATGACCCGGTTGCCATTGCGCCGGTGCTGGAAAAGGCACTGGAAGCCGGGATCCACGTCGTGGGCTATGATGCGGATGCCGAACCCCAGGCGCGCGAGTTCTTTGTCAACCAGGCCTCTTTTGAGGCGCTAGGCCGGGCATTGGTCGAATCCATGGTGGCCCAGGTGGGTGAAGAGGCCCAGGTCGCCATCGTGACCAGCAGCCTGACCGCGCCCAACCAGAACGCCTGGATCGAGGAGATGACCAAGTACCGCGATGCCAACTATCCCGGCCTTGAGTTCGTAGACACCCGTCCCAGCGAAGAGGATCAGAACCTGGCTTTCCAGGCCACCAATGACCTGCTGCTGGCCTACCCTGACCTGGCTGGCGTCTTTGGCCTGAGTTCGGTCGCCTTCCCCGGCGCGGCGGAAGCCGTGATGCAGGCCGGGCGTTGTGGTGAGGTGGCTGTGGTCGGCCTCAGCACGCCCAATTCCATGCGCCAGTACGTGCAGGAAGGGTGTGTCGAGGACGTGGTGCTGTGGAATCCGGTGGATCTGGGGTACGCCACGATCTACGCGGTGCGCGCCCTGATCGACGGTGAACTGACGCCCGAATCGACCACGCTCAACGCTGGTCGCCTGGGTGAACTCCAGGTCCAGGGAAGTGAAATCCTGTTGGGCGATCCCTTCATCTACACCGCGGAGAACATCGACGACTTTAACTTCTAGTCTTGGCCCGCACGCAGCGGGTGCGTAAGACCCATCTGGCTGAGGGTGCCGGTACGCAGGATGCAAATCACCGTCCTGCGTACCGGTTCGGCCCATACTAGGGTTCAAAAACCGACGACAAATCTGGCCGGTCTTGATAGATCGGGGTGGAAATTCAATCGCTTTGATCAGACCCGTCAAGTAACGCTATGAAGGAATGATGCGAATGTCTACTCATCAAGCCGCCTATGAGGTGCTGGCCGCCGATCTGGAGGCCCAGGGCATCGACGTCGAGGCTGTCAAAACCGCAATCAAAAACCACAAAATCGAAACGCCCAGTTGGGGGTATGCCAATAGCGGCACCCGCTTCAAAGCCTTTGCGTGGCCGGGGGCCGCGGGGACCACGCGCGAAAAGCTGGACGACGCCGCCATGGTCCACAAGATGACAGGCATCGCGCCGACCGTCGCCATCCATATCCCCTGGGACCGGCCCGAAGATGACGACTATACCGCCATGCGCCAGTATGCCGAAGAGCGCGGCATCCGCATCGGCGCGGTCAACCCCAATGTCTTTCAGGATGACGAGTACCGTCTCGGTTCGCTGGGCAACCCCAACCCCGGCATTCAGGAGCAGGCGTTGGACCATCTGCTGGAGTGCTGCGAGATCATGCGCAAGGTCAACAGCGACAGCCTGAGCCTGTGGTTTGCCGATGGCACGAACTACGCCGGGCAGGACGACTTGCGCGCCCGCAAGCGCCGCTTTGAACAGGGGCTGCGCACCGTCTACGACAACCTGCCCGAAGGCGGGCGCATGTTGATCGAGTACAAGTTCTTTGAGCCTGCCTTCTACAGCACGGACATCCCTGACTGGGGTACGGCCTATGCGTGGTCGCTCAAGTTTGGCCCGCAGGCGCAGGTGTTGGTGGACTTGGGCCATCATGCCCAGGGCGTCAACATCGAGCAGATCGTTGCCTTCCTGCTGGACGAAGGCAAACTCGGCGGATTCCACTTCAACAACCGCAAGTATGCTGACGACGACCTGATCGTGGGCAGTGTCAACCCGTATGAGTTGTTCCTGATCTATCACGAACTGGTCTCGGCGGAGCAGAGCCAGGATGACGACCTGCGCACGACGGCCCAAAACGTCGCCTATATGATCGACCAATCGCACAACGTCGAAGGCAAGGTCGCGCCGATGATTCTGTCGGTGCTCAATTGCCAGGAGGCATACGCCAGGGCGCAGATCGTGCCGCGCGCCAAACTGGCCGAGTTGCAGGCCGAAGGCAATGTCTTGGCCGCGCACAAACTGATCACCGATGCCTTCCGCACCGATGTGCGCCCACTGTTGGCGCAGGTTCGCAGCGAGATGGGTGTGCCGGAAGACCCAATCGCTGCTTACTGGGCGAGTGGCTATGAGGACCAGATTCGCCAGTCGCGCGGGGTGCGCGCCACTAGCGGCGGCTTCCAATAGATCGATCTCGCAAGCGTATGGAGGATGCTATGACCGATGTGTCCGCGCACGCTGAACTGGAAGCGCAACTCAATGACTTTCAGCCTGAAGTGCGCGCCGCGGCCCTGGATGAACTGCTGCGCCGCGAGCCGGACTCGCCTGCCTCGCCCGCCGAGGTGGCGAACATGCACTGTCATACCTTTTTCTCGTTCAACGCCTACGGCCATTCGCCCACGTCGCTGGCCTGGCTGGGACGCAGCCGCGGCTATGCGCTGATGGGCATCGTCGATTTTGACGTGCTGGACGGTGTGGACGAGTTCCTGGCAGCGTGTGACCGGACGGGCGTGCGCGGCAGCGCCGGGATCGAGACGCGCGTCTATCTGCCGGAGTTCGACCAGTATGAGATGAATTCGCCCGGCGAGCCGGGGGTGCTCTACCACATGGGCATCGGCTTTACGACGAGCCAGGTCGGGCCGGAAGCCGCGGCGTTGATCGACGAACTGCGCGGCCAGTCGGCGGATCGCAATCGCGGGCTGATCGAGCGCGTCAATGCCTACCTCGACCCGGTGACGATTGACTATGCCGCCGATGTGCTGCCCTTGACGCCCGCCGGGAACGCGACCGAGCGTCACATCGTGGTGGCCTATCTGCGCGCCGCCGCCGCCCACTATCCCGGCGACATAGATCGCACCCGTTTTTGGGCGGATAAACTCGAGATGGCACAGGACGCGGTTGCCGCCGCCATGCGCGATGCGGCGGGATTTCAGAACCTGGTGCGTTCCAAACTGATGAAACAGGGGGGTGTAGGCTATGTGCAGCCGGGGCATGATACCTTCCCGCCCATCGACAAACTGCACGCCATGATCCTGGCCTGCGGCGCGCTCCCCTGCGCTGCCTGGCTGGACGGCACGACCTCCGGCGAAGAGCGGATCGAAGAACTGCTCGACCTGTTGGTGGGCAAGGGCGCGGTGGCGCTCAACATCGTGCCTGATCGCAACTGGAACATCAAAGACCCTGCCACGCGTGACCTCAAGGTGCGCAAGCTCTATGAGGTGGTAGACCTGGCGCGCGCCCTTGATCTGCCGCTCAACATCGGCACCGAGATGAACAGCTTTGGGCAGAAGTTGGTGGATGACTTCGACGCGCCCGCGCTCCAGCCTGTGCGCCAGGACTTCATTGACGGGGCGTACTTCATTTACGGGCATACCGTGTTACAGCGGCGGCTGCGGCTGGGCTATCAGAGCGCATGGGCGGCCAGTTATCTGCCGACACGCCGCGCCCGCAACGAGTTCTATACGCGTGCAGGCCGCGCCGTGCCTCCTGGTGAGGCGGGTGCGCGGTTGCTGCAGGGG
>CAZYQJ010000171.1:2810-9081 GCA_964649925.1 uncultured Litorilinea sp. | reverse complement strand
CAGCCCATGCAGTTGAGTGGCCATGTCATCGAACCGACTGAAGTGGAGGTCTCCCTGTGAGTGACCTAAACATGACCCAAACCACTTTACCCGCCATCGAACAGCCGCGCGCCTGGTTGAGCAGGCTAAACCTGGTTCTGATCGCAGCGGTACTCGTCCAGGCGCTGCTGGTTGCGTGGGTCTACTGGCCGCGCAACACCGCGACCGGCGGCGAGCCGTTGCTGGCAGATGTCACGACGGACGAGATCACGCGGCTGCGCATTGCTGACACCAATGACAACGTTGTCGATCTAGAACGTACCGACGAAGGCTGGACCCTCGCCAACACCGATGGCTACCCGGCCAATAGCGAAAAGATCAGCACCACGCTGTCCAGCCTCGTCGGCCTGACCACAGACCGTCTGGTCACCTCCACCCCAGGCAGCCACGGTCGACTCCAGGTTGCCGAGGACAACTACGTGCGCCAGATCACGTTGACCACACCAGACGGCGATCATGTGATCTACCTCGGTTCCTCGGCAGGCGCGGGGGCAACCCATGTGCGCCTGGGCGGCGATGACGCCACCTATTTGACCGGCGAACTGGCCTCCTGGGAGGTAGAAGCCCGACCCAATAGTTGGATCAACACCTCTTACGTCAGCGTTCCCCAGGAAGAGGTTGTCTCGATGACGCTGCAGAATGCCTCCGGTACGCTGACCTTTGTCCGCGATGACGAGAATGAGTGGACGCTCCAGGACCGTGCAGCGGAGGAAGAAATCCTTTCCGCCAACATCTCCACCCTGGTCACGCGCGCCACAGGCGTCACCCTCATCGAGCCGTTGGGTCAGAGCGAACAGCCGGAGTACGGCATGGACGCCCCCTTGGCGACGCTCACCCTCCAGACCGAAAACGAAGATGGCGAAACCGAGGAGTACACGTTGACCCTAGGGGCCAAGGACGACGACACCAATAGCTACTACTTCAAAGCGTCGAATTCGCCCTTCTATGTCCGCATCGCCAGCTACACCGGGGACGAATTCGCCAACAAGGCGCGTGCCGACTTCCTGCCCCAGCCCGCAGAAGAGTCCGCCGCTGAGGAAACAGATGCAGGGGAAGCCGACAGTGAAGGCGCTTCACCCGTGCTGCCCGACGCAGCCGGGGCTGTCACCGAAACCGCAGCAGTGACCGCCACACAGACCGTCACAGCGGCAGAGCCGGTGACTGCCAGTGAGGAGATCACTGAGAGCCAGGAGATCACCGAGACAGAATCGGTCACCCCTACGACTGACTGATCGGCAGCGAAACCCGCCACGGGCGTTGCACCCAAACAGCGCCCGTGGCGCAACCAGCCCAATGCCGATTTGCGACCGGCCCTGGGTCCAGGCACAATGGGGCAGGCATCCCAACCGAATCAACTATCCAGAGAAACACTGCACACACCATCATGTTATTAGCCTTTATCGCCAGCCTCGCCGCGGCCATTGTGCCGACCTTGATCTATGTCCTGATCTTCTATTGGGCCGACCGCTATGAGCGTGAGCCAGGGTGGTTGTCCTTTGTCGCCTTCATCTGGGGCGCGATCCCGGCGATTGTCATCAGCCTGATCGCCGAAATCACCGTAGGCACGCCCTTTTTACAAGAACCCGGCACACTGGCCTCAGACCTGGTGGAAGGGGCTGTCATCGCACCCGTCGTCGAAGAGGTAGTCAAGGGCGCAGCCCTGCTCTGGCTATTCTTCCGCCGCCGTCAGGAGTTCGACGGCGTTCTGGACGGGGTGGTATACGGCGCGCTCGTCGGCTTCGGCTTCGCCATGACCGAGAACTTCCTTTATTTCATCGGAGCCTTCATGGAAGGCGGCTGGGGCGGCTTGAGCGTGCTCATCTACCTGCGCGCCATCGTCTTTGGCCTTAACCATGCCTTCTACACCGGCCTGATGGGCATTGGCTTGGGCCTGGCACGCAACGCACGCCGCCCGCTCGCCCGCTGGGGGTGGATTCTCGCCGGGCTGGTTGTCGCCATACTCGCCCATGCCCTGCACAACTTGGGCGCAGGGCTGACCTCGGTAAATGCGCTTGGCTTTGCGATCAGCCTGATGGTAGCTGCCGGGGGATTAGGGTTGCTCCTGCTTACCGTCGGCCTGGCCTGGCAACATGAACGCAATGTCCTCCATCGCGAACTCTTGGGCGAAGTGGGCACGCTGCTGAGCGCCGACGAGTTTGAACGCCTCACCGGTCGCTGGCGACGTCCCGTCCATGCCCAACAAGCCGCACGTACACGTCTCTTGGTGGAATATGCCAACCGGCAATCCCGTCTGCGCCTGCTCGGCGAAGGGCGAGAACCTGGGCTGACACAGGAGATTGAGGCCTTGCGCGCCCAGTTAATGCCGGAACAGACATAGCAGGAAATCTGTAGAGAAATCAAAAAGGTCTCTCGGCATCCAGGGCCAAACTGCCCCAAACGCCAAGAGACCTTGAAAGGATAGGGTATCCCGAGTTTAGCGATTCTCGCTAAAATAACGTGCCTGGCCCGGCAGGTCGCTCCGCAGCACACGGTCCACCGGCCAGCCGATGATCTCGGCAATACGCTCCGGCGACGTGATGGCTAACTCGCCAAAGGTGCGAATCCCCGCGTTCTTCAACCGCTGGTCAAAGACCGGGCCGATCCCCTTGATGCGCGTAAAATCGTCATCCTGCACGTCTTCAGCCTGCGCAGCCAAGAAATCCTGCGCGGTCACATAGTCAAGCGGCTCGTCCACCTCTTCTCTCAACACCGACTCGTCAATCCCGCCGCCTGAAACGTCCGGTCCTGAAACGTCCGGTGCGGTCTCCGTGACCACAGGGCCGCGCGCTGCCGTGGGAGCCGCACCGCCTGCCGGGCCCGCCGGAGGCACACCGCGACCCGCGGGACGGGTGGGAGGCTCACCGCCAGCCCGCCGGTTCAGCCAGGGCAGAAGCACAGCCCCTGCGCCGAACGACGAGACACCCAGCAAGGCGAGGAACCCGATAAACCGGAAACAGCCCCCAAACGCCCACAACAGCGCAACCAACCCCGTCAATACGACCGCACCCACGGCGACCGTCAGCGCGGACTGGACCGGCTGCTTGACGTAGTTTGTGATGCGCTCGCCCACGATTTCAGACAGCACCGCCCAACCGGCCAGGTTGATCCCGAACAGCAGCAGAATCGGGATCAGCGCAACGGGCAGCAGACAGATCGTGATGCTGAGCATCCCGGCCAGGAACAGCAGCACCAAGTTGGCGAGCAGCCCCACCACAAAACTCATCGCCACATTTTCGTTGAGCCGCCCGCGCGCCCGGCGCACCATATCAGGCCGCGCATAGGCCAGCACGCCGGTCAAGAGCACCACCAACGCCGTCACCAGCAGCGCACCCAGCAGCCGCAAGATCAGCCGCCCCAGCCAGCCGAAGAAACCGCTATCACGGTCACGGACGACAACCGGCGCAGCAGGCGCGGGCGCAGGTACCACTCGTTCAGCCCGACCCGGAAGACGCAGTTGCGGGCCTTCCACAATATCGCCGCCGACATACGCGCCTTCAGCCCGTTCGATCTCGCCGCTCAGGACGCTGATGTCGCCCTCCACGCGCGCCGATGGCGACAGTTCGACATTGCCGCTCCAACTGGCGACACTGCCGCCGACAGATCCGTCTATCTCGATATCGCCAGAGAAAGCCGTCACGTCGCCGCCAATGCTCGCCCCTGGCTGAATCTCGATATCACCGCTGTAGACAACCAGATCTCCCTCGATCTGCCCGCCTTCTTCGACGCGCACATCGCCGCTGTACACGGCAATATCGCCACGCATAATGCGCCCTGCTTCCACGACCAGATCGCCGCGGAAAATCTGATTGCTGCCGCCCTGCGCCAGCCGTGCGGGCGCTTCCCCGTCTAAAGGCGGTAACACGATAGACGGAGACGGAGGCAGTGGAATCTCCGGCCCGACCTCGATGGTCTGTGCCTGAGCGCCACCACTCCAGCCAAAGACCAGCCCTAGCGAGAGGGCAGTGACCACTATAGCGGCGCTCAGCCAACCTATGTGCTGCTTGAGCCTTGCCATACACACACCTCTTCCTCAATGTGCTTTACGGCGTCCAACCGAAGCCGTGTCGAGACGGGAGCAAGCCCATCCCCTGTCATTCACCGATGCACCTGACAGCGACGCACCGTTCTATCTATATGCTAACCTGCTCATTCGCCTGCGTGGTTCGACTCAGCAGCCGGATCCACAGCCCCAACAATACAGCCGCCAGCAGCGCGTAGCACACCCCCAAGGCCAACGCCTCAGGTGTCGACGCCAGCCCTGCCACCGCGCTCCAGACCGGCTGCACCATGCTGACAAAGCGCACCCAGTAGAAGGCAATGCCGCGGATCAGCCCGTTGAGCCAGGTAGCCTGGTTCGCCAGGACAAAAGCGCCCAGCGAGAAAAGCCCCACCAGCGCACTCCCCCACAGCAGGATCGCAATTAGCCCGATGATCACACCGCTTTGCAGGCGGCGGCGGCGCTCCATCTGGAGGATTTTCTGCTCCACGCCCGCCAGGAAGTCAACCGGCGGGTCCAGTGCAGGAGCGCAGCGCAGCGCACTATCCATTGCCTGCCACGTCTGCCACCGCTCCGACCAATCGGCATCACTCGCCAGCATCCATTCCATACGCGCCGCATCGACCGCCTCCAGCCTGTCGTCGAGGGCCAGGGACATCAACGCCTCCAACTCATCGGCGTCATCAAAGTCCGGCGTTTGCCCGCTGGTCTCCGGCATAGGGGGGGTCTCCCATTTGACCCGGTTCATCATTACCTACCTCTTCCTCGATCGTCCTAAATACACGCCGAAATCTATACGCCGAGGGCCGCAAAATGCATGCCGACGGGTGTACGTGTGCTGCCGGATGCTGTGCGAGATTCATCGCGTGTTCCGGCATTGTCTGCGGGCGGTAACGCCGCTTTATGGTCACTGTACAGCTTCGCCATCTGCTGCCGCGCCCGAAACAGGCGGCTTTTGACCGCTGCCACCGTCAGGCCCAGCGTCTCCGCAATTTCCTCGTAGCTATAATCCTCCCAATATCGCAGGATGAGCGGCATCCGGTATTCAGGCTGAAGTTGCTCCACCAGCCGCTGGATCTCGTCTCGCTGCTCACCGACCAAGGCCGAATTCTCGGGCCGGGGGGCCATCCCTTCCAAATTCTGCAGCACAGGGTTATCGTCATACGACACCAAGGTCACCCGGCGTTTTCGCAGCCGGTCGATGCAGTGGTGATTGGCTATCGAAAACAACCAGGTGCTGAACTTGTGATCGGCGTTGTATTTACGCAGACTGGCGTAGGCGCGCAAAAACGTCTCCTGCGCTGCGTCTTCAGCCTCTTGTTGGTTGCCCAACATACGATAGGTTAGATTATAGACCGGTCGTTGATAGGCCTGCACAAGCTGGTTGAAGGCATGTTTATCGCCCCTCCGCGCTTGCTCTACCCACAATTGCTCCTGCTCGGTCATCAATCCGATCCTGGTCTCTTGGTGGCCGCCCACCACAAAGATAGGCGGCATCGGCTCCGATGTTGATTACTACGCATGGCCGCCCTAAAGGTTTCAGGCGCGGCCATTCTTTCTACTGTCTCGCCCGCCGGATGACCGTCTATCACGCTGCTGCTTCTGTTGTACGGTCTATATTTTACGGTACAGACTGGCGATCCCCAACTCCGCCGTAACCTGCAGAGGCGACATGGGTATTGTCAGAGATGCATCCCAGGGTTTGATCCACGGCTTTGCTGTCGGGTATAATAGGGAAAGGAGCGGTGAGGGCGAAGCGTGCTTCGCCCTCATACTTATGCCGGTACAGAACCTATCTGAAGGACCAAATCCCATGCGACTCACCTATCCATTCTCCGCGATCGTGGGACAGGAACGGATGAAACGTGCCCTGATTCTCAACGCCATCAACCCACAAATTGGCGGCGTTTTGATTCGCGGTGAGCGGGGGACAGCCAAGTCCACCGCAGCGCGCGCCTTGGCTGCGCTCCTGCCTGCTATCGAAGTTGTGCAGGGCTGCCGCTTTAGCTGCGACCCCAACCGCCCCGATCTCTACTGTGATGAGTGCCGCGATCGTCTTGACCAATTCGGGCAGTTGCCTGCCGAATTCCGCGTCACGCCGTTTGTCGATCTCCCCGTCAGCGCCACGGAGGATCGCGTGGTCGGCACGCTGGATATCGAAAAAGCCATCCAGCGCGGCGAACGGCACTTCGAGCCGGGCATCCTGGCCGCCGCCAACCGGGGCGTCTTGTATGT
>CAZYQJ010000171.1:0-2710 GCA_964649925.1 uncultured Litorilinea sp. | reverse complement strand
AACGGCACTTCGAGCCGGGCATCCTGGCCGCCGCCAACCGGGGCGTCTTGTATGTGGATGAGGTCAACCTACTCGACGACCACGTTGTCGACCTGCTGCTCGACAGCGCCGCTATGGGCATCAACGTCGTCGAACGCGAAGGCATCAGCTTCCAGCACCCGGCCCGCTTTGTGCTGGTCGGTTCCATGAACCCCGAAGAAGGCGACCTGCGCCCGCAGCTGCTCGACCGCTTTGCCCATGCCGTCGACGTGGTGGGGCTGACTGATGCCGCCGACCGCGTTGAAATCCTGCGCCGTCGCATCTTCTTCGAACAGGACCCCGACGGCTTCATCGCCGCTTACGGCCAGGCCGAAGAAGACCTGGCGGAGCGCATCATCGCCGCGCGTGACCGCTATGACCTGGTGAAATACACCGATAAAGATATGTACACCATCGCCGCGCTGACCTCCAGCTTCAAGGTAGACGGTCACCGCGCCGACATTGTCATCCTGCGGACGGCCCGCGCCCAGGCTGCCTATGAAGGCCGTCTCCAGATCAACGACCGCGACATCCTGCTCGCCGCTGAACTGGCGCTGCCGCACCGCATGAAGAAGCAGCCCTTCCAAGATTCGGTCATGAATCCGGATCAACTCCAGGCGAACATGCGCCAGGCCAGTGCCGAGGCCGAGCAGGCCATGAGCGAAGAGCGTGAGACGATGGAGGCGCAGGGCGCAGCGGCATCAGACGAAAAAAAAGCCTAGAGGGCGATGAATCTGATGTCGGCGACTCCGCCGACGGCGGCGAAGGCGGCGTCTCTCAACCAGATGCCTCGCCGCAGCACAGTTCATCGCCCGGAGAAAACAAAGGCGCCCGCAAACAAGTTCAGATCGGCGACACCTTTGAGGCCAAACGGTTTGATACCCCGCTGGACAAAATGACGCGCGAACGCGCCGGTAAGCGATCGTACACACGTACCGATCGCAAACGGGGCCGCTACATCAAATCCCGGCCTGCCGGTGACCACCCGGAGGACATTGCCTTCGATGCGACCCTGCGCGCCGCTGCGCCCTACCAGGCGCAACGCCATGCCAACGCCGACGACAACCTGGCCCTGCACCTGCGAAAATCCGACCTGCAGCGCAAGGTGCGCGTGCGACGCACTGGCAACCTGGTCCTCTTTGTCGTGGATGCCAGTTGGTCGATGGCGGCCAGCGAACGCATGGAAGCAACCAAGGGCGCGATCTTCAGCCTCTTGGTCGATGCCTACCAACGCCGCGACCAGGTGGGGCTGGTCGTCTTCCAGCGTGATAAAGCGCGGCTTGTCCTCCCGCCCACGAACAGCGTCGACCTGGCGCAGAAGGCGTTGCGCGACCTGCCCGTCGGCGGCAAGACGCCGCTCAGCAGCGGCCTCTATATGGCCTGGCAGGTGATCGAAAACGCCCGCCGCCGTGACAGCGAACTGCGCCCCCTCATGATCCTCCTGACCGACGGTGCGGGCAACGTCAGCATGACGGGCATGCCCGCCCAGGAAGAGGCCATGCGGATTGCCGAGTTGTTTGAGCAGTCATCCATGCGCTCAATCGTCGTCAACATGGAACATGCCGCGTTTGACCGCGGCCTGGCCCAGAAACTGGCGGCCTCGTTGGGCGGCGCCTGTTACAACCTGCCCGAACTGCGCGCGGAAACGCTGCTCTCGACTGTCAAGCGCGAGATCGATAATCCCTAGCGCCCGCGAGAGCGCACCTACTTGGATCGAACAAAACCTATGAACGCACAACCGCCGGATCAGCAGACGCTTCCGCCCATCAAAGGCAGTTGGGAAGACCTTCTCCGCCAGGCCCAACAGCTTGCCCGCAACTTTAATGACGACGCCATTCCCATCCTGCGCAAGATCGTCGACGGCTTGACGGCCATGCCTGCGGCCCGGCGCAATGCGGCCAACCGGCGTCTGCACAATGTCCTCATGGCGGCGGCCCTCGACTTGCAGGGCTATTACAATGTGCGCGACCGCCATGAAGATTCACTCGGCGTGCTGGAACAGTTGCGGCCCGTCGCCGACGAGCGTGACCAAGAAATGCTCGACACCCTTACGGCAGAGGTGCTGATGCAGGCAGGCCGCACCGAAGAAGCCTTGACCCAACTGCGCCAGAAGGCCGAAGCCCCCGACGCAGAACTGGGCGACTGGGGCCAGTTGGTCATGGCGCACGTCCGCGCCGGACAACCGGGGAAGGCCATCCCGGTCCTGCAGCGGATGGCCGAGATCGTCGACACAACGCCGCCTGCGCCGGACCGCACCGAGGCCGACGAACGCAATGACCTGGCCTATGTTGCCGGGCTGCGCGGCATCATCCTCCTGGAAATGGGCGATCTAGATGGCGGCATCGCAGCCTTTGAAAACGTGGTCAAACTGGGCGGAGCCTACGCCAAACACCTGTACCTGCTCTATGGCCGCCTCATCCATCAAGGGCGTCACGACGATGCCATGCGCTTTATTGACATGGATCGCGAACGGCCCATCCGCGCCGCGTTCTGGCGCGGTGTCAGCCAGTATCACAGCGGCGAGGAGGCCAAGGCGCGCCAGACCTGGGAATCGGTCGCCAACCGCGATGCCCTGAAGACCGACCCCGACAGCATGATGGAATATGTGCTGGCGCATTACTACCTGGGCGACCCGAAGAGCGAGGGGTTGGAGATCATACTGGCCGCCGCGCGCGAACAGTCCAACCTGCCC
>CAZYQJ010000170.1:2514-9085 GCA_964649925.1 uncultured Litorilinea sp. | reverse complement strand
CCATAGACACCATCTGGGCCGGGGTCTATCTCATAGATGCCCCGGATACCGGTATCGTCGCCGATAAACAGGTGTTGGTTCGTCGGGTTCACCGAGAGCGATGTCGGTTCATCCGAGAAGGTCAGCGTATCCCAGGTGTCGACGATGCCGCCATCCGGCGTGATGTGCCACACATTGACGCCTGCATACAACGTCATGTCGATCACTTGATTCGCCTGCGTAATCGTGACGGTTTCGTTGACTTCGCCGTCTGCGACGGCCAGGACGTTGGCGTGAGGCAGATAGGCGATGCCTGATGGGTCTGGGCTGGGCGGCGCCCACTGCGAGGCCTCAATGGTTTGTACCAAATCAATCAACTGTACTGAGTTGGGGGCAGCAACTTGTGCGCGCGGTGGATCTGCCAGTGAGAACTCCACAAAGTGCGATCCCCAAGTGGCATCTGCTGCGCGTGCGCTTCCCACAAGATAGAGATGGTTCTGGTGCGGGTCGTCGGTCCTGTCGGCGCTGGGCGCAAAGACCAGCCCGGCCACCTCGCCAGGGGCAGCCAGATCCCGTTCGGCGACCAACTCGCCGTGTGGCGTCAGTGCATAAAGTGTCTTTGCTGCCATAACGTGCAGATGGCCGTTTGTGGGGTCATAGGCCAGCCCTCGCGGTTGGGTGAGGGAGAGGGTCAGCGGGGTGACAGTCGCTTCGGCCCAGTTGCCGTCATCCGCCGGGACGACGCGCAGCAGGCGCGGGCCGACACCATCGAGCAGATAGAGATGGTCGTGGGCCGCATCGAACGCTATGCCTTGAACCCGGTGCGCTCCCCAGTGGTCGGCGCGGACATGTGTGAGCGTGGCCGGGTCGAGCGTGCCATCGCTGCGCGCGGCGACACTGATCAGGGCATGGCGGCTTGCATCCCAAAGCAGCAGACGTCGCCAGCGGCTGTCATAGGTCAGGCGGAGTGAGGGGGAGGGAGGAATGGCAAGTGTGAGCGACCCCAGCCGTTCACCATAGGCTGTGATGATACTGATCGTCGTGGCGGCAGGGTCACTCGCGGTTGCGTCCCGTTCGACCAGGTAGAAGGCAGCGGCATGGGGCGAATACGCCAGGCCTACGGGGTCG
The DNA here is from genome assembly GCA_964649925.1 of uncultured Litorilinea sp. Taxonomy (GTDB): domain Bacteria; phylum Chloroflexota; class Anaerolineae; order Caldilineales; family Caldilineaceae; genus QEUY01. The sequence goes on along the minus strand of CAZYQJ010000170.1, from coordinate 7,978 downwards.
GCGAGGGCGCTGCCGTCCATCTCTACCGTGCGTATCCAGCGGGCGGCGGGCGGTTCGGCCTGTGCCGCTGCGACGCGTCCGGTGTGGCTGGCCCAGGCAATCACCAACAGCACCAGGCAGATGGCGCGTATCATGTCGCGTGGCGTAGGCGGCGCGTATCGGGGCGGGCCGTTTCGTGCAAATGGCTGGCTAACGATCATTCACAGGTCTCCCTTCGGCCTACTCTGTCTGCCTGACTCAAGGTGTTGCCTTAGCTATCGCGTGATGAGCGGCAGATGCAGACGGAAGGGGTCGTTGGCATCTATGCTTGCCCTGCTCGTGCTTGGGGTAGCCAAGATCAGCGGTATACGGGTCGGCGCAGGCGTAGGCACAGCCACTGACGTTGGCGTCAGGGTCGGTGTCGCCGTGGAGGTCGGCGTAGGTGATGGTGTAAATGTGGGCGTTGGGGTGGGGGCCGCGACGTCCGCACATTCCTTGAACACCATATAGCCGTCAATCAAACTGCCATCGACAGCATAGAACTGGTAGGAGATGGCTGTGGACGAAGCCGTCACCAGCATGGCGCCGTGGTCTTGGTTATAGCGAACGATCGAGGCTGCTTCGGGGGGCAGGTTGCCGATGTTCTCGAATTCGTATAGGGTCGCGCCGCCCGCACCGTTGACAAAGTACGGGATACCATCGACCTCTAGCCGCTCATAGAGGTGGTCATGACCGCTGAAAATCGCCTGCGCGCCCCATGAGGCAAAGGGCCACTGCATCGTGGCATGGGAACCGTGGCGGCCTGAACCATAAGGGGCGCGGTGGAAGAAAAGGAGGTTGTAGCAGGCGTCAGACGCAGCCAGTTGTTCGCGCAACCAGGCCGCCTGAATCGAGTCCAGGTCGCGACCGTGGGGTTCGTCGCGTTCACTGTCCAGGATGAATAGATGGACGAGGCCCAGATCGACCGCATAGTAGCGTTCGTTATGGGGCAGGGTGAAGTAGTCAAAATAAGGGCCGTTGCAACTGTCGGCCTCGCAGGTGATGCTGTGCCAGTCATGATTGCCCAACGAGGGCCAGAAGCGGTTGGTGGGGCTGCCGGGACCGTAGGCCCCCTGGTAGTTGCCGATATACTGGCTGAAGTACTTGCCAATATTCTCGTCGATTGTGGCGGCTTCTCCGTCAGGGTAGTTGTTATCTCCGGTGGTGACGATGAAGTCGGGGTTCCAGGTTTGAACCAGCGCTGCCACGCGCGCTTCAGCATCGTCGTCCCGGCCATAATCGCCAATGACGGCAAAACGCACAGTTTCATCGCCGGAATCGTCGTCCAGGGAGAGGGCGGCCTCCACCACGCGGCCCAGGAGTGGGATGGTGCCAGGTACGCCGCTATCGGCCAGGAAGAGATGGGCGGTGTCCGGCGGGTCGGTGAGATCGGTGCTGAACCCGAACGACATGCCCTGTGCGGTCATGGGGGCCAGCGGGGCCAGGCTGTATGCGTTCAGAGAACTGCCGGAGGTGGATACCTCAAGCAGCAGGGCTTGGCTAGGGCTGGTGACAAAGAGCGTGCCCATGATTGGATGCAGCGCCAAGCCGCGCAGATCGGCGGCAGACAGATGGCTCAGATCCAGTTGCGAAACCAGGGTAAATTCATTGTCCAGATCGACAACGACAACGGCACTGATGCTGCTGTCCAAGATCAAGAGGTGGCGGGCTGTCGTGTCGACGGCCATCCCTGCGGGCTGCCCAAGACCGAGATGGGCAATATCCACGCGGCTCAAGGCGGCGACATCAGGGATGCCGCTGCCGTTGACGGGGATCAATACGATGTCTGATGCTACCTGGTCGAGGAGGAGCAGGTGATCGGCGGCGTCATCATAGGCAATGTTGATCGTGTTATCGACGGCAAAGGGCAGTGATGCAGCGTCAATGAAATCCTCATGGGGCGTGATCGTCACAATGGCGGTGCTATCGGTGAGCGGCCCAGAGGCGTCTACATTGGTGAGCAAGACCAGGTGATCATAGCTGGGCAAGTAGGCGACGCCGGTTGGATAAGGCACGCCCCATTCCCCTGTGAGCAGGGAACGGACTTCGGTCACGGTCCCTTGTACCTCGATATCTGACACGTCTGCAGCCCGCGCCCCCCAGAAGGCTGGCCCCTGGACGATGAGCAGCGGTGCGAGCAGCCATAATAACCTGAGCCAGCGCACCTGTGCGCGCCAGGACGCAGCGGAGCCGCCCTGGCCGCGACCGGGTTCTACAGTGACAGATGATGCGGTTGGGGTGTTTGATTCGGGATTCATTGGTCAAATCACTGGTTATGGCTCGGCGGGCGCTTGCCCGTCCACGATTGCGTTGACCGCTACCGGTCGCCCGAGACGAGGTAAACCGGCTAGGCGTGCTTTCGCTGGCGCCCTGTTGAGGACAAAACCCAGGATGTTGGCGCCTGTTTGCCGCAGATTGTGGATCGCTTGCCCTGCGTTGGCGCGTTGTGTAATTCCTGATTCGACGACAAGCAGCACGCCACTCGCTTTGTCGGCGAGTACGAGGGTATCGGCAATGGTTCCGGCTTCGGGCGCATCGCAGAGGATAATGTCTGCCTCCTGTGCCAACATGGTGAACAGCTCGGTCATACGAACGGTGGCCAGACGGTCCGGGGAGGCTATGCTTAAGCTGCCGCTCGTCAGGACATAGAGGTTTTCGAACCGGCTTTTCTTTAGCCGCCGTCCCAACTGCGACTGGGGCGAATGGATTTCTTCAGTCAGCCCATCCGTCTGCGGCAGATGGAACAGCACATGCTGGGTTGGGTTGCGGAGGTTCGCATCGACGATGACCGTCTTCAATCCGATGTTGGCCATGACAATGCCGAGGTTGGCGACGATCAGGCTCTTTCCCTCAGCTTCCGCCGCGCTGGTGACCAGAAAGACCTTACGCGGCCACTCTTTGGACAAAAAGAGGAGTTTGCTGCGCAGCAGGCGGAAATCTTCTGCCGTGCTGGAAAACAAGCTATGGTGATCGAACAATCTGTCTTCGGGGCTGTTCCCACGGATGCGGCTGATCGCGCCGAGCGGCGGCAATGTCAGTGTGTCGGTGACTTCGTCGGCGGAACGCAACGTATCATCCGCGGTCCCCAACCAGACGATCAGCCCAAGCCCCAGGCCGAGCCCGATGACAGCGGATATCAGCAGGTTGAGTTTGAGCAGCGGTCGGACGGGGGTTGGCCTCGCCTGGGCCGGCTCAAACACGGTAAGCTGGGCGGAAGCTTCGTCCTCCTGGAGAGAACTGTACAGGTTGGCATAGTTGGTTTCCCAGGCGGCAATCAGGGTCTCCAGCATCTGGATCTCGTCTTGGCGCTGGCGCAACTGGACGAGGGAGATTCCAGCAAAATCTGACATGGAGCCTTGCAGCGCATCGATCCGATGTTGCCCGGCCTCAATATTCGCCTGTAGCCGCGCCATTCTCTGCCGGACAAACCTATCCGATTCGTCTTCGGTTTCATCGCCCAGGGCAGTGGGGCTGATCAGGATCAACTGGCGGGCAACCTCGTCAGCGATGGCGGTCGCCAGTTCGGGGGAAGTGGCCTCGACGCTGATTTCCAGCAGTTGTGTCGCGGCGACGGGGTCAACCCGCACCTGGCTGCGCAAAGACTGCCATGATTGATTGAGGCGGAGCGTGTCCACAACCCCCTGCAACACGGGCTGGCGCTGGGCAATATCGGCATACACGCCCGCCAGTTCCTGGCTGATCTCAAAATTGCGCCGGTCCAGCGGGGTGTCTTGTATCGCTGGACCCACGATCAGGCTGGTCGTGGCGCGGAAGATTTTCGTTTGCTGCTCAGTGAATGTGTAGCCGACCAGCACCGCCAGCATGGTGGTGACGATCAATATCCACCACCACCGGCGGACGATGCGACTGATATGGCGTAGTTCTACAAAATCATTCATAGGAAAGCGACAATTGATCTCCGTCAGAACCGTTCATGTCCCCTTGGCGCGCAGGACCACGTTAACCGTCTGAAACAGGATGTAGATATCCATCCAGACCGACCAATGATGTACGTAGTACACGTCGTACTGGAGCTTGATGAGCGCGTCTTCTACCGAATTGCCGTAGGTGTATTTGATCTGCGCCCAGCCGGTCAGCCCAGGGGGGACGAGCAAGCGTGTGCAATAGTAGGGAATCTCTTTTTCCAGTTCTGCGACGAACTCTGGGCGTTCGGGCCGCGGCCCGATCAGGCTCATCTCACCTCGCAGGATATTGATGAACTGGGGTAATTCATCCAGGCGCAGCTTGCGGAGGTGCTTACCGACGCGTGTGATGCGTGGATCGTCTTTGGCCGCCCAGCGTGCTTTGCCATCCTTCTCTGCATCGACAAACATGGTGCGGAATTTCAGAATCTGGAACGGTTTGCCGCCCAGACCGCTTCGCACCTGCCGGTAGAAGATGGGACCTGGCGAGTTCAGTTTGATCGCCAGGGCAATGAGCGGGAACGCCAGCAGCAGCCAGGGAAGCGCCAATAGAGAAACGGAGAGATCCAGCACTCGCTTGCAGATCCACCGCAGCTTGCTAGAGGATGACTGGATGGGTTCCAAAAGCCACGATGAGTCCACATATTCCACGGGCACTTTTTGGCACAGCTGGTGGTAGATGGCGGGCACTGAGAGGATATTGATGCCGTGAGACTGGCACGCGATCAACTCGGCGTAGAGGGCCGGGCCTACCTTGTCCTTGACGGCAGCAACGATCGTGTCCACCTGCAGATCGCGGACCAGATCAAGTAAAGAGGTGGTGATCCGCCAGACGGGCAGGTCGCCACACACCTTGGCCTCGAAACCTGGCGTCTCGGCTACATAACCGGCCATTGCATAGCGGAACCCTTGCGCCTGATTGAATAACTTTGCAACCATCCGCGCGTTCTCGTCTGTCCCTAAAACCAAAATGTTGCGGACGAAGAGGGAGGTTTTGGTCAAGGCCGCATAGGAGAGCCGCCATGCCACAACCAACGATGCGCCGATTACCAGGTAGTACAGCAGGAATGCGCGTGGAAATGCTGCTTCGGCGCGGAGGGCATAGAACCAGGTGAAAGACACACTCGCGACTGCTGCCACGGCGATCCGGGCAGCCGTTAGCCCGCGGGCATGGGCGAACCGTAGATCATAGAGGTCGGTCAGCCAACCGACAAGAAACCATGTGCCCAAGAGCATTGCCACCCAAAACCGGTTGAGCGGCTCAAAGTCCAGTTCAGGCAGAGCAATGCTTGCCAGTGTGGTCGGATCCAGATGCGCGAACCGCCACGCTGCATACAGGCTAGTCAGGAGCATTAGGGCATCTACACCTACTAGCAGCGCCCGGCATTGCGCGTCGGTGATATGAAGATTTCCCAGGATGCCAGACCTGCCAAGGCCGCGATCAGGCCCAGAGATCGCAGGGTGGGCAAAGTACTGGCTCTTTTTTGTGGATATGATTGGCTGATCCATAGGGTTGTTGCCTC
>CAZYQJ010000170.1:0-2504 GCA_964649925.1 uncultured Litorilinea sp. | reverse complement strand
CGAACACCATCGGCTTCAGTCAACAGCATGCAGCGTCGGCGTTGCGCTCAATATGATTCCAACCTGGGGGGATATCCGAGTGTGTTTGACAAGGGGGATCCGTTGTGTCAAAATGCAGTCGGCCTTGATCGAGCCATGATCGGGCTCGCTGCGCGGACGGAGCTGCGCTGGTGCTGTGCGATCCAATCGACAGTGCCCAAATTGGTTGTCTCCTTCCAAGCACAAGACGCACGCGATCGGCTCTGTTCAGGTCGAGTGACCAGAAATGTCCACGTAACCTTTGGCGAGGAGCGCGTGGGCATTTCTCATTGGGGCATAACGGCCCCGGCTTTTACTTGATCCGGATCACCCTGCTGGCATCATGGCTTTCTCCTCCTGCAGCGGGTACCTTTTTCCCCCATACAGCCACTTCCATCATTGGCTTTCCGGGCGGTGTTTCCGTGATGCACCTGCCCTTGTGTGCGATGGCCAATCCCCAATGGCCTGCGCCGGAAAATAGGCTGCAACGCACTAGATCGTGGAAGTCCGGCCAGGCACCATTGGAGGGTATTCGCGCTTTCAAGAACGTGAGTAATGGAGATCGGTCGAGCGTACTTCTAATGGATACGCATAATGGATACGCAGCTAGACAGTACAGCTGGACACTGTGGCGAGTCTCCTACATCTGAGACTGCTGGGGGTAGAGCGGCAAATCAGCGTTTCGCTAGATGATGTACTGCCGGTCATTTGTAGATGTATTCCCAGGAAGTGGGCTGCCCCTCTGTCGTGAGCCATTTCGCGGCGGGTCAACCCGTAGCCACGACATGATCTTCGCTAATGCAAGTGCAGTTCCGATAGGCTTGGCAATACACTCGGCAACACCGGCTCGATAGAGTTGTAGGTGGAAACGCTCATCACGCTCATAGGTGAACACCAGGATAGAACCACCGAACATCATACGCAGATAGTGACAGAATGAGATCAGTTCATCATGGCTGGTGTCAATGTCTATCACCACGAGATCGCAGTTGTCGAATAACGACGCATTCGCAAGGGCGTCTTCGGCAACGGCAGTCACAGCAGTAATGCCGCGCTTGCCCAGACCATACGCCCATACTTGCGCGTCTCCGCCAAACTCGATGATTAAAAGGACTCCAGAGTTGTTCATAGCAGACCTCAACATACACACGACCACAACTCACGTTGTCCACGCAGTAGTTTCAGTCTGACTCGGAGGTACATCACATCCGAAAGCTCTCTACGTCGATCCCGTACGGTATAAACGCATTCGGTGGCGGTGACTCAACTCATGGGGTGCCCAAGTATCCTCTATTCTAGTACAGCACGGTTGAGATTTTGGTTGCAATTTCGCCCATCGCGGTTGCAAAAATGTACATGGGCTATGGATTCTTGCTGACTGTCTCGCGCCCAGCGAGTACTTCGCCATAGGCAGGTCTGCTCAGTTTCGGTGTAACAGCCCATGTTTCCTCAGGATTGCTCGACAACAACGGCCATCCCCGGCTGAGTACAAATCGCAGCCACACACCCGCGGCTTGAGACGTGAGCACTGCGACCAATACCAGGGTTGTATAGAAGGCAGCGTTGATGATGCCTGCATCATAGGCCACACTGGCCAGCACAATGCCGGGGCCGCCACGGGCATTGGTGGTGATGGCGATGTTGACGATATCCAGGCTGCGGAATCCAGCCAGTTTAGCGGCCAACCCCACGGAAAACAGGGAAAGCAGCGAGGAACCGACGAGAAAGATCAGGAGCATGCTCAGGGAAAACTCGGCCCCAAAAACAAGCCGGTAACCGACCAGTGTAAAGTAGATCGGGATAAAGGTTGCGGTGGCAAATTGCTCAATCGATTCAAACACCTTTGAAAAGCGCTCCCGCTCTGTACCGCCCATCCCCCCTACGACACCGAAACCTGCCAAGAAAGCGGCAAAGACCAGGTTGACCTCCAGGAGAGCGGCCACGACGGTATAGAGAAACAAGACCAAGATGAAGTAGCCCAATGGCGACGACTTGCGGAAGATGTTCCATCGGGAGGCGTGCGACTTCTTGAGGAGGTGGGGCGTCACGAACAGCGCAAGCATGATATAGACAACTGTCGCGCCAATGTGTGAGGAAATCTCGCTGATTACATGTTGTTGCGCCAGCGTTGCTGTCGTCGCAATTGCGGTCGCAATCGCCAACACCGCCCAAAGAAGGATATCCTCCAATACGGCTGCGCCCAGGATCAAACTGGCAAAGCGGGTGTGCAATATCTTCAGATCGTAAAAGATGCGCGAGATGACGGGAATGGAGGTCACAGCCACGGCGATGGCGAGGATCAGGAGCGCCGAGGTTTCTTGCCCTGCGGATCCGACGATTGGCTTGATAGGTAAGACCGAGAGTAACCCCAGCGTCAATACCAGGAAAAAGGGTAAGGGCGTGCCGATGCCCAATATCCACGCCGTTTCACGCCGGTTTTCTTGTGCTAGAACACGGCGCACCTGGCTGCCGGAAATGAACATGAG
>CAZYQJ010000169.1:0-9090 GCA_964649925.1 uncultured Litorilinea sp. | reverse complement strand
CCCAGCATGCCCAGATCCACGGCTTCGGGTTTACGTGGTCCCTCATGACGCCCGAACAAGAGGCCGCGCTGCAAAGCGATTGGTACAGTGGCGGGCGGCTTTGTGACCCTGAAAACCAGGCGACGTTTGACGCCTGGATGGCGGAAATCCGCCAGGGAGTGAAGGCCGGGGCTGCTGATGCCGAGATGCAGCGGCGCTACGACGCTATGCTGCACCTGGCGGAGTCAATTCAAACCCCGTATCTGGGTGCGCCATAGACTGTGCCGGGTACGCCTACCACTCGTCCACCCATTCTTCTTTTTCGCCCACCACCTTGAACTGGCGCACGTCCACGGTTTCGCGCGGTTCGGGCAGGGCGTACTGCCCGTGCGCAGGATAGCCGCCGTATCCCTGCGGGGCTTGCATGCCGTTGCCCGCCAGCACGATCACCGGCGGCTGGCTGTAGCCGGGCGGGAAACCGCCATAGTAGGCAGGCTGATCGCGTCGTCGCCGGTCCGCCTGGTCTGCGCGATCGGCGTCGCGCCTGCGGCCAGAGGCCATCACCAAGAGCGCGGCGGGCAGCCCGGCCACCACGCCAAAGAGGACGCCCACTGCCATGCCCAGGGCATCCGCACTCAGACTCCCGCCGATCCGCCAGGCCGCTACGCCCACAAAGACCAGGAACGCCGCGCCAAAAAGCTGTTTCATGATATCCCCCCTAACGCTGTTTAGATAGTAGGTGCGGTATGCCACCGCACTTGTGTGTCACCGGATCGTGCAGTGAGCCACTGCGCCGATCATTTGTGGGTTAGCGCGCGCCCAAGAGCCGCGCCCACAGGCCGGGACGCTTCTCGTTTTGTACCTGAACCGGCGCGGCGGCAACGGTGGGGTCATGCCAGCGGCGGCTGGCGCGCCCCCCCTGGCGCAGCGCATCCACCACCGCGTCGAGGTCACGCGGCCCCATCCAGGCCGACTGGAAGCGCACCATCTCGCCCTTGGCGACCAGCAGGAAATCCCCCTTGCCCTCAAGCTTTTCTGCGCCGCTGTCCCCGATGCCGGTGGCATAGCGCGCTTCATCGCGCGAGGCAACCGCGCCCACCAGCCGCACTGGAAAGTTGGCCTTCATTGCGCCGCCGATCAGCGCTGCGGTCGGCTTCTGTGTGCAGGCGACCAGATGCACGCCTGCCTCACGTCCGCGCTGGCTGAGCCGCGTGAGCATCGCTTCCACCGGCGCGCCGCCGGTCTGGAGCAAGTCCGCCAGTTCATCCACGGCCACGACCAGCAGCGGGCGGCTGGCCCCCTCCCGGTCGCGGTGCTCCATCTCCTGCACGACCCAGCGCAGCCGTTCCACCGCGGCCGTGGTATCGCTCACCACATCGCCAAACACATGGGGCAGCCGCGCCAGCGGCCCAAAGCCGCGGCCCTTGGGGTCGATCAGAACAAGCTGCACCTCGGTCTGCCGGTTGTGCATGGCGAGCGAGGTCAACAGCGTGCGCGCCAGCGCAGTCTTGCCGCTGCCTGTCGTCCCCGCGATGAGGATATGGCTCACGTCCGGCGCGGTCAGCCGCACCAGCAGCGGCGTCCCGTTCTCCTCCACACCCAACACCGCGGTAAATGGCGGCACGACGGCGAGGCGGTTGCACAGCGGGAGCAGCCGCACCGGTTCAGACTTGGCACGCGGCACCTCGACGTTGATCGACCGGCCCCGGCGGTAGATGCGCGCCTCACGCTTGCCCAGCGCCAGCGCGATCTCGTCTGAAAGGCTTGCGACCTGCTTGACTTTGGTTCCCAGGTCGGTGGTCACATGAAACTGGATATAGCGCGGGGTGACCGTCCCGCCCTTGACCCGGCCCTTGACGCGGTGCCGTGCCAGGACCGCATCAATCGTGTCGGCCTGCATCTCTAGGGTGCGTCGTCGATTGGCCATGACCTTCCCTCCGAAGTCGCACAAACAAAAGCGCCTGGCCTTTCATGGACCCCGGATGCCTCCCGCCGGTTTGTGGCGGGTGACTTCCGCAGACGCATGCTCAGACCAGGCTGCTCTTAAAAGGCTCGCAGCATCCATACGGCACGCAATCGAGCCTAGTGCTGTGCTTGCAGTGATGTGGAACGGTCGGCGGGCGTTACGCTGTTGCCGCCTCACCGGTCGTTCTAGGGATCACTATATCAGAACATTTGTTCTGATGTCAAGCCCTCTCCCTGATGCAGTTTTTGAAGTTAGGCCAGTTGTTTCTGAAAATGGGGCAACACTTCCTTCGCATAGAACCGGAAGAAGCCCTCCTGATCCGGCCCGACCTGATGGATATAGACGTGGTCGAACCCGGCATCCACGTATTGCTGGATCCCTTCAATGTGCTTCTGCACGTCAGGGCCGCACACAACGCCCTTGGTGGTTGTCTCTTCGTCAAGGGGTTTGACCGCCTGTTGGAAATGCGCCACCGTGCGCAGTTCCTGGCTCAACTGGCCGCCCAGCCCGTTGTTGGGCCAGATCTTGTGGACGGTGCGTTTCGCTTCCGCTTCGTTTTCGGCCCAGCAGACCGTGTGTTGGGCTTAGCGCGGTTTGTCGCGGCCGCCACCCTCCTTAAACGCCTGGACGACCTCTTCATCGGGCGATGTGCTGATCAGCCCGTCCGCCAGGTCGCCCGCAGCCGTGGCAGAGGTCGGCCCGCCCGCAGCCATATAGATCGGCGGCAGTTCGTCGGGCAGGGTGAAGACCCGCGCATCTTCCACCGTGTAATACTCTCCCCAATGGCTGACCGTTTCACCCGTCCACAGGGCGCGGATGATCTCAATGGCCTCCTCCAACATCTCTAGACGGATCTGGTAGGGCGGCCAGCGGTCCCCGGCGATATGCTCGTTGAGGTTCTCGCCGGTTCCCACACCCAGGAAGAAGCGTCCCGACATCGTGGCGGCGACCGTGGCCGCGGCCTGGGCGATGATGGCCGGGTGTGTGCGGATGGTAGGACAGGTGACGCCGGTCCCCACGCGCAGGTTCTGGGTCGCCTGGGCCACGCCGCCCAGCACGCTCCAGACGAACGGGCTGTGACCCTGTGCGTTGACCCAGGGGTGAAAATGGTCGGAGATCAGCGCAAAGCTAAAGCCGATCTCCTCAGCCTGGGCGGCATAGCGCACCAGGTCATTGGGCGGAAATTCTTCACTGGAAAGGGTATAGCCCAACGCCTTCAGTGGACTCATGGTTTACTCCTTGGTCTCTATTGGCTTTTGCTTTCGGGGCCGTCTGCTGGATGCACTGGTTGGAAGCGAAAGACCGGCGCTCGGACGCCGGTCTCCCCTCGCTCTCTCGGACCACACCACACGGCTGTCCGCGCATTCAGTATGACAGGCGGCGAAAGGTGTGGCTATAGTCCGCAGACCATACAACAGATAGGGGCGCGGGTATATTGCGGCAGATGGAGGGCAAGCGGGGTTACTGCGGGTGTGGGGCTGCTGTCGTGAGGGCGTGGAAGGCGGCGAAGGCAGGCTTCTGGTTGTCCGGGGTTAGCGCACCGCTGCGATACAGCCCATAGGTCTGCGTCTGTGTCGCCAGCGGGAAATCTTGCAGCGCAAACCAGACCCCAAGCGCCACGCGCGGGTCTTGCGCTACCAACGCCAGCACGGTCTGCAGGTTGTCGGCCTGGCGCTGTTCGTCATCATCACGGCTGGTAAAGCCGATCTCGGAGAGATAGATCGGCCGCGCCTGCCCTTCGGCCTCCTGCATCACCGCGTGCATCTGGCCCAGATAGCGGTCATAGCGCGCCGCCACCGCGCGCTGCTGCGCCTCGGCGTCTAGAAAGTAGCGGTCGTTGAGATAGAGGTGATAGCCCACGCCGTCAAAGGGAAAGGGCGTTCCCTCCTGACCCCAGCCAAAACGGGTCTTGCCTTCCCAATAGACGCGCAGGAGATAGTTGGCCGCGGCGTTGTGGTTGTTGGCAAAGCCCTGCAGCGGCCCGCTCACCACGGTGATGTGGGCCAGTGATGGGTCGCTCTTGACCGCATGATAGACCTGCTGCTGGAGGATGGCGAACCAGCCTGGATGGATCCAGTGGCTGTGTCCGCCGTGCCAGTCGTCGGGTTCGTTGATCGTCTCAACGGCCTGAATGTCGGCCCCATAGCGGTGCAAAATGCGGATCAAGGTTTCGACGTAGCGGTCGATCCAGGGCGCGCTGGTTGCGCCAGGCGGCGGCGCGGCGCGCAGGCTGTCGCCGGGGTCTTCGGGCATCGCCTCATAGCTGATGAGCGCATAGACCTGCAGCCCGGCGGATCGATAGCCGTCCAGGATGCGCGCATAGGTCTCTTGCCAGGTACGTCCGTGGTGCAGCATCGGGTCGTCCACCCCGGCCCACGGCCCCAGCACAAAGTTGAGCCGCACCCAGTCTGCGCCGGTCGCCGCCACCAACTCCGGCGCGCCGCTGATGGGCGAAAGCGCACCGTGTGTGATGTCAATCGGGTGCAGGGGGTCGATGCCAAACTTGTTGGGCGGCGCGGCCGGTGGGGTCAGGCGCGGCGTCCACGGCAGGTAAGCGGCGGGTTTGACCGTACGGTTCGTGACAGTTCCGCCGATCCGCTGGAACAAGGCCGGACCAGGTGCGCGTCCCGCGGCATCCACGTTGTAGAGCAGCAGCGCGGCCAACGCCAAAATCAATGCAAGAATGAGCGGAGAAATCCAGACCCGGCTACTGTGATCAAGCATCATGATCATATCCTTTTGCTGTCTTCAATCGAGAAGACGCACAGCCGTGGGCGAAAGGTACTGGTGATATGCCCTCTATCACGATGATTGCTCAAGAGATTGCGGCGGCCTATGCCGCGCTGCCCGGTGTGGAGGCCGTGACGCTGAGCGGCTCGCGCACCACAGGCATGGCCGGTTCCGATTCCGACATCGACCTCTATGTCTACAGCCGCGGCCCCATTGCCATTGCCGACCGGGCGCGCGTGGCGCATGGCCGCGCCCAGAACCCTGAAGTGGACAATCGTTTCTGGGAATCCGGTGACGAATGGATCGAACTCGGCACCCGGATCGGCGTGGACGTGATGTTCCGTGAGGTGGCGTGGATTGAAGACCAACTGGCGCGCGTGCTGGAACGGCATGAAGCGTCCATCGGCTATTCGACGAGTTTCTGGCACAACGTGCTGACCGCACAGATCCTCTATGACCGGGACGGCTGGTTCGGGCGGCTGCAGGCCTGGGCGGATCAACCCTATCCCGAACCGCTGCGCCAGGCCATCATTGCCAAGAACTACCCGATCTTGTGCAATACGCAGTCTTCCTATCTCCACCAGATCGAGCGGGCCGTGGCGCGCGACGACCTGGTGAGCGTGAATCATCGCGTGGCCGCGCTGCTGGCGAGCTATTTTGACGTTCTCTTTGCCCACAACCGCCTGCCGCACCCTGGCGAAAAGCGGCTTCTGGCCCATGCCGCCCGCGCCCCGCATGTCCCGCCGCAGATGGCCGAGCAGGTGATCGCGCTGCTGCACGCCGCATGCGATGGTCAGGATGTGGCGGCGCGTGTCCATGCCCTGGTGGACGGTCTGGATGCGATGCTGCGCGCCTAGGTCTTTGCCAGCGTCTGCGATGGAGGGGTGCGTCGCATGGGCTGAAACTGCCCATAGGTGATCGTGCGCCACAGCCATTCCACCGGGCCAAAGCGGAAGCGGCGCAGCCACCAGTGGCTCAGCGCCACATTGAAGGCGTAGATCACCAGCGTCAGTACGACGCAGACCGCAGCCCCCACGCGGCCGAACAGCCCCAGCCCGTACCCGTAAAAGATGAACGTGGCGATCAGTGATTGCAGCAGATAGTTGGTCAACGCCATGCGGCCTGGCGGCGCAAGCAGGTGCAGCCGCGGCTGCCAGTTGGGACGTCGCCAGAGCAGCGCCAGCCCCGACGCATAGCCTAACGCCAGCAGCGGCGCACCCGCGGCCTGGGATGCGGTCGCCACCACCAGCGGCCAGGACGGTTCCATGCGTGACAGCCCCTGGCTCATAAAGATCGTGGCATAGATCGCGTTGAGCGGCAGCCCCAGCCCTAGCCCCCACAGACACAAGCGGCGCAGCAGTGTGTGATGGCTTTCCAGGTCGGCCAGGATGCCGCGTTTGGTGAAGTAGGCTCCGATCAAAAACATGGCAAAGATGTTGGGAAAGATAAAGATCGAGTTCAGCCACATCTCGATAAACTCTGGGGCGCGCTGCGCCGTGATCTCGGCGAAACTGCCCGTGGCATAGATGGCCGAGGCGCGTTCTACCCCTTGCAGAATCATCGCCCGTTGTTCGGCAAACATGGCGTCAATCTGGGCGGCGGATGCGGGGTCCTGGCGGCCCCACGCCACCAGCAGCGTGGCCGCGACCAGCAGGATCGTGGGCAGGGCCAGCAGCGCTACGGCCCAGATCAAGAGGGCGCGCGGGCGCATGTGGCGGAAGATCAGCAGCACCACGCCCAGCACGGCATAGATCGCCAGGATATCGCCCACCCAGACCAGGGTGCCATGCAGCACGCCGATGATCAACAAAACCAAACTGCGGCGCAGATAGACAGGGACAAAGCGCCGCCCTCTGGCCTCGGCGCGCATCATCTGGATCATAAAGCCCAACCCAAAGAGCAGCGAGAAGAGCGAGTAGAACTTGCCTTCGGCCAGCCAGCGGATCAGCCCGGTGGCGAAGCGGTCGATCACGTTTGCTTCAGGCAGCGACAGGATCGCCGCAGCCATCATGACCTGGTTGAAGGCCAGCATGTTGACCAGCAGGATGCCAAACAGGGCAAAACCGCGCAGCACATCAATGATTTCAATGCGTTCGCTGGCGCGCGTGGGGCCAAGCTCACGGTGCTGCGCTGTCGAAACGGCCATAACCTGATCTCCTCGGGTATCTGGTAGCGCATGGATGCAGGTTGATCCGCGCAATCGGGCGGTTGCTTACTTGACAAAGGACAGGGACAGCGCGACAATTGCCCCATACCCCACCCCCCAGGGGGTGGGGTCGGAACGGGCAGAGCGACAGAGAGGTGGACTCATGGACGATACCGTGCGTAAAGCCGTAAGCCAACGCCTCAACAGCGCCGCCGGGCATCTGAAGGGGATCGAGCGGATGGTACAGGATGACGCCTACTGCATCGACGTGATCCAACAGATCCAGGCGGTGCAGGCGGCGTTGAACAAGGTCAGCACCATGATCTTGGAGAATCATTTGCGTACCTGTGTGACAACCGCCATTCGCGGCGATGACCCCGAAGAGCGCGAGGCTGTGCTGCAAGAGGTGACGAGCGTCTTTGCGGTGTCCAACAAACTGTAGCCCGCCCTTCGCATCCGGGTATTGCATCCCACATTGTATCAGGCAGTAGTTTCCATTTTGTTTTGACCCATTGCATTTTGAGCCATAGCGCCAAAGGAGCTTTGCACCATGACGACCAAGACCTTCACCGTCCCCGGGATTAGCTGCGGCCACTGCGTCCACACCGTCGAGACCGAATTGTCCGATCTGGCCGGTGTCGAGCAAGTGCAGGCTGATTTGAATACCAGGCAGGTGACGGTAAGTTGGCAGGCACCGGCGACCTGGGAGCAGATCAAGGCCACGCTGGAGGAGATCAACTACCCGCCCGCCGAGAACTGATCGTAGGGCCGAATGGTGCGGCGGCGCGCAGGTGGGCTGTGCTCCGCCGCTCTATTGGGTCAATAGGCCCTCCCTAAAGCCTTTGGGGAGGCGGTATCAGGAAGTGAGTCAGGGCAGAGAGGACACCATGTCCGAACAACAAGTGACGCTGCCGGTCGTCGGGATGACCTGCGCCAACTGTGTTGCCGCGGTGGAGCGCAACGCCAAGAAGGTGGAAGGCGTGACCGATGCCAGCGTCAATTTCGCCAATGAAAAAGTAACGATTGTCTTCGACCCCGCGCTGGCCGACCCCAAGACGGTCACCCACAACGTGATCGAGCGGGTCAAGCGCGCCGGGTATGACATCCCGACGGCGACGGTCGAACTGCCGCTGTTGGGGATGACCTGCGCCAACTGCGCCAACACGATTCAGCGCCGCCTCAACAAGGTGGACGGGGTGATCGAGGCGACGGTGAACTTTGCCAATGAACGGGCCACTGTCGAGTACGTCCCCGGCGCGGTGACGCGCGATGAACTGGTGGCCGCGGTGCGGAAGGCAGGCTATGACGTGGTGGAGAGCGCAGCCGACGCCGCGCCCGAAGACGCCGAAGCCGCCGCGCGCGAGGCCGAGATCCGCCACCAGTGGGTGCGGCTGATTGTGGGTGCGGTCTTTACGATCCCGCTCTTCTTGCTCAGCATGGGCCGCGACTTCGGCTTGCTGGGCATGTGGGCGCATGCCCCCTGGGTCAACTGGTTATTCCTTGCGCTGGCAACGCCCGTCCAGTTTTATGTGGGCTGGGATTATTATGTGGGCGCGTATAAGAGCCTGCGCAACGGCAGCGCCAACATGGATGTGTTGGTGGCGATGGGGTCGTCGGTCGCCTATTTCTACAGCGTGGCCGTGTTGATCGCCATCACCGCGGGCGTCTCTACGTTGGGCCACCATGTCTATTTTGAAACGTCGGCGGTCATCATCACGCTGATCGTGCTGGGCAAACTGTTGGAGGTGCGCGCCAAGGGCCGCACCAGTGAAGCGATCAAGAAACTGATCGGCTTGCAGCCCAAGACGGCACGCGTGGTACGCAACGGTCAGGAGATTGACATCCCGATCGCCGAGGTCGTGAGCGGCGATACGCTGATCGTGCGTCCTGGCGAGAAAATTCCGGTGGATGGCGTGGTGACGCAGGGTCATTCGTCGGTGGATGAAAGTATGCTCACCGGCGAAAGCCTGCCCGTCGAAAAGCAGGTGGGCGACACGGTCATCGGCGCAAGCATCAACAAGCAGGGGCTGCTGACCGTTGAGGCAACCAAGGTGGGCCGCGAAACCGCGCTGGCGCAGATCATCCGGCTGGTGGAGCAGGCGCAGGGCAGCCGCGCCCCGATCCAGCGCGTGGTGGATCAGGTGGCCG
The DNA here is from genome assembly GCA_964649925.1 of uncultured Litorilinea sp. GTDB lineage: Bacteria > Chloroflexota > Anaerolineae > Caldilineales > Caldilineaceae > QEUY01. The sequence goes on along the minus strand of CAZYQJ010000169.1, from coordinate 121 downwards.
CCTACTTTGTGCCCGCGGTGATCGCCATTGCGCTGCTGACCTTTGCGGTCTGGCTGTTAAGCGGTGCGGGGTTTGTGCCTGCGCTGCTGCGGCTGGTGGCTGTGCTGGTCATCGCCTGCCC
>CAZYQJ010000168.1:4048-9173 GCA_964649925.1 uncultured Litorilinea sp. | reverse complement strand
TCCAGGTCCCAGTTCCAAGAAGGGCGGGTCCTTCTGGTCACATACCCCACGGATCGCCTTGCGGCAGCGTGGATGGAATGGGCAGCCTGTAGGAATTGAATAAGGGTCGGGCACAGAACCACGAATCGCAGTGAGCCGCCCGCTTACCCCCTCCGCCGACTTTCGCCCCAAGCGCGGGATCGAACGCAGCAACGCCTGGGTATAGGGATGCTTGGGGTCATAGAAGATTGTATCCACATCGGCCATCTCCACAACTCGCCCCAAATACATCACCACCACGTAATCCACCATCTGGGCAATCACCCCCAGGTCATGGGTGATGAAGATGATCGCCATACCAAACTCTTGCTGCAGGTCGCGCATCAGCGTCAGGATCTGCGCCTGCGTCGTCACGTCGAGCGCAGTGGTCGGCTCGTCCGCGATCAACAGGCTGGGACGGCAGGCCAGTGCCATGGCAATCATGGCGCGCTGGCGCATGCCGCCGCTGAGTTGGTGCGGGTAGCGGTCAATCGTGTGCGCTGGTTGAGGCATGTTGACCCGCGCCAGCATGTCAATCGCCTGCCGCCGTGCTTCCTCCTTGCTCACATCCTGGTGCAGCAAGATCGCTTCGGTGATCTGGTTGCCGATGGTGTGGACCGGGCTGAGCGAGGTCATCGGCTCCTGAAAGATCATCGAGATCTCCGCCCCGCGGATGCTGCGGATCTTGTCGCCGTTGGGGTCGAGTTTCGCCAGGTCAATCCGATCCACCGGCGCGCCGGTGGCGTCATCAGATATTCGCGCCTCTCCCGCTTCGTAGTCAAACAGGATTTGACCATCCACCACGCGCCCGGGCGGCGGCACAATCCGCAGGATCGAACGGGCCATGACCGACTTGCCACAGCCGCTCTCCCCCACGATCCCCACCGTCTGCCCGCGCTGGACGGTCAGGTCCACGCCATCCACGGCCCGCACAATCCCCTGCGCCAGAAAGAAGTGCGTGCGGAGGTCTTTCACGTCCAGCAGTGGGGACTGACTTTCGGCACGCCTTGCCTGCATTCTCCCAGGTTCCTTCAGAACCAGTTCGGCCATGGTCAGCCCCTCCTATTTAGCATAGGGGTCGGCGGCATCGCGAATGCCGTCGCCCAGAAAGTTGAAGGCCAGCACCGTCAGCACCACCGCGATCCCCGGCGTCAGCACCCAAGGGGCCAGAGCGACCGACCGCACATTTTGCGCCTCCTGAAGCAGCACCCCCCAGCTAATCGCCGGGGCGCGCAGCCCCAACCCGATAAAGCTCAACCCGGTCTCGGCCAGGATAATGGCCGGGATCGAGAGGGTCAGTGAGGCCATGATGTGGCTCAAAAACGAGGGCAGCATATGGCGGAAAATGACGCGTGGCTGGCTCGACCCCAACAGCCGCGCCGCCAGTACAAAATCCTCCTCACGCAGGCTCAAGAAACGCCCGCGCACCACACGCGCCAGCCCTGTCCACCCGATCAGCGACAGCACAATCGTTACGCCAAAATAGAGCTTGATCACCGGCCAATCCGCAGGCAGCGCCGCGGCCAGCCCCATGATCAGCGGGATCTCCGGGATCGAGCGCACAAACTCGATCATGCGCTGGATCAAGTTATCAATCCCGCCGCCATAGTAGCCGGAAATCCCACCCAGAATGATGCCCAACACCAGGCTGATGGCGATGCTGACTAGGCCAATGGTCAGCGAAATGCGCGCCCCATAGGCCATACGTGAGAAGAGATCGCGGCCCAGCCGGTCTGCGCCGAGCAAGAAGACGCCCTGTTCCTCACGGTCGGCGTCGATGCCGAACAGATGCCGGTCCATCGTCCATCGCCCCCACAGTTTATACTCCGGCCCTTTGACAAAAAAACGAATGGGATAGAGTTGCGTCCGGTCTTCGACATAGGTAGTGCGCAGCGTTTCCGGGTCGCGCTCGCGCACCGTCAGATAGACAAAGGGCCGCCGCAGCCGTCCCTCATCGTCGATGATGTGGATGCGCGTGGGCGGCGCAAGCTTATAGCGGACAAAGGTTTCCTCAGGCAGATAGGGCGCGACAAACTCTGCAAATCCGGCCACGAAATAAAGCAGCACCACGATCACGGCGCTGACCACTGCCAGCCGGTGACGCAGAAAGCGCCACCACATGAGTTTGGCATAGGACGCGACATAGATCTTCTCGTCCTTGACCCCCTCGACATCCAGAAGCCCTTCATCTGCCGCGATCTCCTCGTCAAGGTCCGCCGTATCGTGATAGGGTTTGTCATACCATCGTCGTTCGACAGATTCCATGCTCATTCTCCCTGCCTGGCCGCACTACTCAAGCCGGATGCGCGGGTCGACAACCGCCAGTAGAATATCCGAGATCAGCGTGCCCACCACAGTCAACGTACTCAGCAGCAGGATAAAACTCCCGGCCAGGTACATATCCTGAGAGGTCAAGGCGCGCAGTAGCATGGGGCCTTCGGTCTGCAACCCCAGCACCACCGCCACCAGTGTCGCTCCCGAAATCAGGCTGGCTAATGACCAGCCCACCGTGCTAAAAAACGGGTTCAACGCCACCCGCACCGGATATTTCCAGATCAGGTTGCGCTCTTTAAGACCTTTGGCGCGCGCTGTCTCTACATAGGGCTTATTCAACTCATCCAGCAGGTTGGCGCGTGTGATGCGGATATTGCCCGCTGTGCTGCCCACCGCTACGATGATCAGCGGAATCCAGATATGTTTCAGCATATCCACAAACTTGGCCCAACTCCAGGGGGCCAGGATATACTCCTGCGAAAACAACCCGCCGACGTTGATGCCTAACTGCGACTGCGCCCAGAACATCACAATCAGCGCCAGTAGAAAGCCTGGCGTTCCCAGCCCCACAAAGCTGAGAAATGTGAGTAAATAGTCCAGCCACGAATATTGGTGCGTAGCCGAATAGACCCCGATGGGAATGGCGACAAACCAACTCACCAGCAGCGCAGCGCCGGATATCACCATCGTCAGGCCAATGCGCTCCCATATCAATTCACTGACCGGCTTGCGCCATTCAAAGGATTGCCCCCAGTCGCCGCGCAAAATGATGCCGGAGATCCATTTGAAGTACTGCACATACACGGGCTGGTCCAACCCATACCGCTCGCGCAACACCTCCATCTCAGCCGCGTCCACCTGATCCCCCTGCGCGCGCAACTGCGCCACATACGAGGTCAAATAGTCACCCGGCGGCAGTTGAATGATCGCAAACGAGATCAGCGAGATCACAAAGAGCGTGGGGATCATATAGAAAATCCGCCGCAGGATATAAGCAAACATCGCAGATCACCTCCCGCTGGGGAGGTGCAGCGAACTCACAACGACCGCTGCACCTCCCGCATCAACCAAGTCACTCACTGCCAGCGCGTGTTGCGCTGAAACCCTCGCTTAGGTGTGGTTTTCCGGGTCATCCCAGAAGTAGGTCTCGGTCTGGAGCAGATGCTCGTCGCCGGTCGGGTCGTCAATCGGCATGCCAGCGACGTAGTTGCGGAAACCGTTCTTGGCGATGATCAACGCCGGGGACTCGCCCAGATATCCGATCATCGGCAGTTCCCTGGCCCAGATATCCAGGATCCCGCGGAACAACTCGTTCTGCTGCTCCGGGTCCGGCTCTGCCGCCACCTGATCCCACAGGTTCCAGATATCGCGAATCCAGTGGTCGGCGGGCGGCTCCTCGGCAATCGGGTGTTCCGTGTCTTCCCGGTAGTAGCCCCAGGCTGGACACCACGGGCGGTCGGGCTGCGTGCCGATGAAGATGATCGGCGCGGCCAGCGGCACAACCGTGCGGTCGCCGCCCCAGAAGGCCGCCTCGATCTCGTTGGACTGGTAGTGCTCGGTGTAGAGCGTGCGCTCGAAGTACTTGTACTCGGCCTTGACGCCCACATCGGCATAGTAGCGGATGATCTGCTGCACCGCGTCCTCGTCGGGCGTCCCAGCCTCGGCTGTCCCTTCGATGATAAAGCTGATTGGCTCACCGCTGCCGTCGTTCCACAGGCGGAAGCCCTCGGCATCGCGCTCGGTATACCCGGCGCCATCCAACAGGGCATTGGCCTGGTCGGGGTCATACTCAATATAGGCGTTGCTCAACGCCTCGTGATAGAGCGGCGACGCGCTGATCGGGCTGTACTGGCGCGGCGTCAGCAGCCCATCATAGACCAACTCGTTCAGGTCATCCCGGTTGACCGCCAACGACAGCGCAATGCGTACATCGCGGTTCTGGAAGAACTCACGCAGCCGCGGGTTCTTGGTCGTCTGGTTCAACTGCACCGCGACATGGCCGGCGGACGTGCCGACCAACACCGTATAGTCGCCGCTCTCCTCGTTGTCCTTGTAGAGCGTGAAGTTGGGCGTGGCGACATGCCGGTTCTGGAAGTCGATCTCGCCGTTAATGATCCACAGGTCAAAGACATCGTTGCGCTCGAAGAAGCGGTGCTGAACAGTATCAATATAGGGCAGTTGCTTGCCGTCAGGGTCTACGGCAAAGAAGTACGGGTTGCGTTCCATCAGGAACAACTCTTCGGAGAGTTGGTTCTTGGCGAGCCATGCCCCGATGCTCGGCTTTTCCGGGTTGAGATACCAGGCGTTGCGCGTGGCATAGAACTGATCCCAACTGTTCTGCCCCGATTCGGCAATCATGGCTTCCAACTCGTCGGGGGCTTCGGTTAGGTCCTTATGGAACTGCGCCATATAGTGACCGGGCGAGAAGAGCGCGCCGAACTCGGCGTTCGGGCCGCTCGTACTCATGCGCGCCATTCCATAGAGCAACAACGGCTTGGGGTCGGCATAGGTGAGCTTAAAGGTGTACTCGTCCATCACCTCTAGCTCCATCAGCGTGTTTTCAGGCCCGCTCGCCCAAGTCCCACTGCTGACGCCGCCGCCGGAGGGGTTCAATTCAGGGTTGGTCAACTCATGGTCATACCACCACTGCACATCTGCCGTGGTAAACGGGTGGCCGTCCGACCACTTCATCCCCTCGCGCATGTGGAACGTCCACTCGCGCGCGTCCTCGCTCAGTTCCCACGACTCGACCAGGCGCGGCTTCAGGTTCAAATCCCGGTCATACCAGGCGACCGCACGGTCGATGTGCTTAGTCGGCCCCCACCGGTCCGAC
>CAZYQJ010000168.1:0-4038 GCA_964649925.1 uncultured Litorilinea sp. | reverse complement strand
CATCGTGCCGCCATAGTTGCCTGTAGACTCCGCCACCTCCATCACCAGAGGGTTGCTGGGCAGCCGCTCGTCAACTGGGGGCAATTCGCCGTTCGCCACCAGGTCCGCCAGCATGGGCGCTTCCTGGTATTGACCTGGCGCAACCGCCGGAGCCTCCGCCGCGGCGGGGGCCTCCGCAGCCGCCGCGGGCGCTTCCTCGACAGCAGGGGCGGGCGCCTCACCACCCGGTGCGCCACAAGCGGCCAGAGCCGCTCCGGCCCCGGCAAACGCGGTCAGTTGCATAAACCTGCGACGGGAAATCTCCCTCTTCTGCATTCTTCGGCCTCCTGTTCAGATTACAAGGGGATCAGGGACTATCCATATGGAGCAGCAGTGTCGTGTTCGAAGTGAGACTACCTCCTCTCTGGCGCAAATGCCCGCTAGGCCGCCGCTGTCTCTACAGCCAGCCACGGCGGACACGGGAGACCCCGCTCGCTCAGGTGGCAGGCATAGAGAAAACGGTAAACATCGCTTACGTAAAATTGTGGATAAGGCTTGTCCGGCAGCGTGTCTAGGAACCGGCTTTCCACCAGTTCGGCCATGCGGTCGTCCATGCCCTTATCCACCTCGTAATCAAAGTAAATCGCCAAATCCTTAGCAGGGTCTTCGATCACGCGCACACCAAACGACTCCGGGAAGCGGTGCGCTGGCGAGTAACGCTCCATCAGAAATGTACCTAGCGCAGCGGAATGAATGTACGATTTATGTGCGTAGAGGAAGTTCACCGTTTGCTGGGCATCCGCCAGAGTTTCCCCGGGGAAGCCAAAGAAGAAAAAGGTATGGTTCCAAATACCCGCCTCCGCGCTCTGGCGCAGAATGCGGCTCATATGCTCCAGTTCCGTCCCTTTGTCCATCAACTGGATGACGCCGGTCGACGCGCTCTCCAGCCCAAAGAGGATCATACGGCAGCCGCCCGCCTGCATACTCTGGAGCAACTCCTGGCTGACAACCTTCTCAAAGCGCGCGCACCCGCCCCACTCGAACGGGCTGCCCATCTCCGCCAGCCGCGCCGATAGGTTCTTGAGGTTGCGCGGGGAGATCGCTTCATCCGAGAAGAAGATTTTGCGAACCCCGTACCGCTCATGCAGCGTCTGCATCTGGTCGATGACCTGTTCGGCGCGCTGCTGGCTGAAACCGCCCGGCTCACCATAGCCCGTGTTACAGAAGGTACATTTGCCAAAGTAACAGCCGCGCGCCGTGAGCAGGGGCAGCACCCGATCCGGGGCCAGGTACTTGTCCAGCATAAGCCCGTCAAAGTCAGGCAGTGGCAACGCCGCGATCTTTTCACGCTCATGCAGCGCGTTGGTGCGCACCTGATCCCCGTCCCGCCAGATCAGGTTGGGCACTTGGGCCAGCCCCTGCCCGCTGGCAACCGCCGCCGCCAGTTCAAGCAGCGGCGTCTCCCCGTCAAACGCCACCGCGCTGTCGATCAGGTCAAAGAGCGCAGGCGTCTGGACCAACGCCTCACGCAGCATCGAGATGTGCGGCCCGCCCACCGTCACATGAGAGCGCAGCCCGGCCTGTTTCACCAGATAGGCGAGCGTCATCCCCGGCAGCATCTGCGGCATCGACGGGATCGAGATGCCCACCACGTCCGGCTGCTCGCGGCGGATGTCGTCCAGGGCCAGATCACGGTAGATCTCCAAAAACATGTTTGTCTGCGGGTCCTGTACCCCGCGCAGCAGCGCCCGGCTCTCATCCACAGGCACAGCCGCCTGATAGCTCTGCAGGTGCAGGTCGGCGGGATAGAAGGGCAGCGAGGCCAGTTCCAGGCTTTCGGCCACCGTCAGAAAGGCGCGGCGTCCCACTGGCCCCTCAAAGAAGGCAGGGCTGCGGATCACACGCACCGCCGCCTCCACCTCAGCGACCAGCCTCGGCCCCTCGCGCAGCGCCCACTGCACACGGTCTGAGGGAGGCATGGCGGGCCGCAGGCCGCGCGGAGACGCCGCCAGACGGCGCACCTTGTCCAGGCTGCCGCGCAGATAGCGCCGCGTCAAAACATGGTCAAAGACCTCGGCGTTGAGATCGCGCTGGATCACCTCCACCCCGGCCTGGCGCAGAAACGCGGTCAGCGTCGGCAGCGCCAGATGCGGCATCGTGGGGGTCCAGTTGGGCGGAAAGAACAGCATTACCTTCACAGGCGTATCTCCACAGGGGCTACCTATTCGGCCACCCCGACTAGATCCAACTCGCCTGCATAGTGACAGCGGGCAAAGTGACCGGGCCTGATTTCGCGCAGTTCAGGTGTCTCCTGACGGCAGCGCGCCCCGTCTTCATAACGACAGCGCGGGTGAAAATAACAGCCGCTCGGCGGGTTGGCAGGGTCCGCCACATCGCCAGGCAGGACAATCGGCTCTTCGCGCTGGCGCGGGTCGGGCTTGGGAACCGCCGACAGCAGCGCTTCGGTGTAGGGGTGCAGCGGTTGGGTATATAGCTCGCGCGTGCGTGCGCTTTCCACCAACTGCCCCACATACATCACCGCCACACGGTCGCTGATATGCTCGACAACGCTCAAATCATGGGCAATGAACAGATAGGTCAGTCCAAACTTCCCCTGCAGGTCTTGCAGCAGGTTCAAGATCTGCGCCTGCACCGACACATCCAACGCCGACACCGGCTCGTCGAGTACGATCAACTGGGGGTTGAGCGCCAGGGCACGGGCGATGCCGATACGCTGGCGCTGCCCGCCGCTAAAGGCGTGCGGATAGCGGTTCATATACTCTGGGCGCAGCCCCACGACGCGCAGCAGTTCGGCCACGCGGTCCTCCAGTTCCTTGCCCTTGGCGACCTTATGAACCAGGAGCGGCTCGCCCACATTCTGGAGCAAGTTCATGCGCGGGTTGAGTGACGAATAGGGGTCTTGAAAGACCATCTGCATATTGCGCCGCAGCCGCTTGAGTTGGACATTATCCAGTTCAGCCACGTTGATGCGGCCCATCTCGCGGTCATGAAACCAGACTTCGCCGTCGGTCGGGTCGAGCGCGCGCAGCAGCACCCGCCCGGTCGTCGTCTTGCCGCAGCCGCTTTCACCCACCAGCCCCAGCGTCTCCCCCTCGCGCACATAGAAGGTGACGCCATCCACCGCTTTGACATTGCCGATAGTACGTTGGATAAACCCACGCTTGATCGGGAAGTACTTGCGTAGACCGTCTACTTCGAGCAACTTTGGCGCGTGAGCCGTCGGAGGGGTTTCGATGGTCGCCTCAGTTGCCGCTTGTCCTTGATTGTCGGTCACCGCGTCTTCTCCTTCACCAGAATGTCACGTCCACCCGCATTGAGACCTATACAAACCTTTTACCCGGTTCGGTTCTAGATACTTTCCAGGGCCTTTTTGAGTGCGGCCAGTTGTTCAGCCTCCGGTCGTTCCTTGTAGAACGGGTCCAGCGGATAACAGCCGGAGACCAGACCGTTGCGCGGCCCTGTCGTGCAGTCGCTAAAGGTGCGGCAGATGCGCTTGCGGTCCGGCTTGCGACCGGCCAGGATATCCGACGGCATTTCAGGGTAGGCGAGGATCATGCGCCCCAGCCCCACAAAGTCCGTCCAACCCTCACGAACCGCAGCCTGCGCCACGTTGGGCAGCCAGTCCTGCAGATAGGAATAGCCGCTGCCCACGATGACCATCTCAGGCCGCGCCTTTTTGAGTTCCGCCGCCACGCCCATCTGCCGCGCTACCCCCACCAGCGGGTCTTCAGGCGGCTGGTAGCCGTCAGAGGGTGGAAAGAGCGCCGGGCGCTGAATGTGCGGGTTGTAATAGGGGCTGCCCGCGGTGATGCACACCAGCGTAATATCCAAAGACGCCAGCAGGTCCAGAAAGGCCAGCGGTTCACTCAGATCGATCCCCAGACCGGTCCCGTCGCCGCCAAACGCATAGCGATAGCCGCCATTCAGCGGCACTGGAACTCCTGTTGCATCCTCGCTGCCAGGCTGGAAGGGCACATAGTCGAACGCGCTCAACCGCACGCCGATGTCCAGCCTCGGTGCGGCGCGGCGGATCGCAGC
>CAZYQJ010000167.1:2956-9178 GCA_964649925.1 uncultured Litorilinea sp. | reverse complement strand
CGAACTGGCCGGGGCCACCTGCATCTGGCGTCCCGTAGCCCCCGACCCAATGACGCTGGCTCAAGAGAGCCTCACCTTTCTGCAAACCCTTCCGCAAACCCATAGCACGCGAGGGTAACCCATGCCTACCCTAGATATTCACTGTCACTTCTTCCCCCAAGCCTATCTGGATGCGGTGCGACAGCCCAATACGCTGCGCAGCCGCATCGAGCGGCGCGACGACGGGCGCGAACACCTGATCTGCCCCGGCAACTTCGACCACCCGCTGGTCCCCAGCCTGTCTGAGGCTGAGCAGATGATCGCAGACATGGACAAGACCGGCATCGACCTGGCCGCCATCTCCTCCGCACCCCCTACCCTCTCCTACTGGGCGGATGCAGCCGATGCGCGTGCGCTGGCGCCACGACTCAACGACAGCATTGCCGCCCGCGTCGCCCAGTACCCAGACCGCTTCTTGGGGCTGGCGACCGTGCCGCTGCAAGATATCGCGGCCTCGATCCACGAAGCGCGCCGCGCCGTGAATGAACTCGGCCTGCACGGCTTTATGATCGGATCCAACGTCGGCGGCAAGAACCTGAACCACCCCGACTACTTCCCGTTTTTTGAGACCATCGCCGAGTTGGACGTGCCCCTCTTTATCCACCCTTATATCCCGCCGGGCGAAGAGCGGATGCAGGACTATTACCTGCACAACCTGTTGGGGATGGTGGCGGAGACGGGGCTGGCGATTGCCTCCATCATCTACGGCGGCGTCCTCGAACGGCTGCCCACGCTCAAAATCGTCTTTGCCCATGCCGGGGGTGTCTTTCCCTACATCGTCGGGCGCATGGACCACGGCTATAAGGTGCGCCGTGTCGAATGCACGGCGGCCATCCCGCACCCGCCCAGCCACTACATGCCTCAGGTCTACTTTGACTGCATGTCCTTCAATGACCGCGCCTTGCGTTACCTGGTCGATCAGGTGGGGGCGGATCGGGTGCTTTTGGGGAGCGACTACCCCTTTGACATGGGGCCGATAGGGGGGCCGGTGGCTGAGGTGCAGGCCAACCCCTTGCTGACAGACGCTGAGAAGCGGCAGATCTGCAGCGGCACCGCCGCCACGCTCTTTAACCTGGCCCGATCCAGCCAAGTGGATCACGCCTGATCCCGGCTGATCACGGGCTGCACAGCAGGCCTACTGCCGATCTGTGTGGAGCGATACTGGTGGATACACCTCAAGAGGGCAGGGCATCGGCCAATTCCTGGGCCAGCGTCCAGAGATCAGGGTTTGCGCCTCTGCGGCGTGCCTGGGCTGCGATGTCCACCGGCCGTTGACCGGCGGCCGCGGCAATCTCGTTTCCGGCAATGTCCGCATACCAGATTGAATTTGTCACAAGTGGCTCCGCTGCAGCGGCGGCATATAGATCAAGGCAGCGCGCAACATTCCCTTGATCCAATGCGAGCAGTGCAGCCCCGCACATGATGGAGAGAAGCCCAGTGTATGACCGGCTCTGCAGGGCTTCTGTGAGAGCAGAAGCAAGCTGATCCCTTGCTTCATCGGCGCGATCTAGACCGCGCAAGGCGAACACCCGCTCCCCCATGAGGGCGGCCCGTTGGTAGAGGCTGTAGGCGACGGGCGTCCAAGCAGCCAAAGCTTGCTCCAAGTGCTGATTCGCCTCAGCATAGTGGCCTTGGGCCAGCGCGACGCTGCCTCGCCTCCACGGATGGAGATAATCCAACACTGCATGTCGCCAGTCTCCCTGTCCGCCCCCTTGGGCAGTCGACAGGGCTTGATCGATCAGCATCAACGCTTGCTCATATCTCCCCTGGTGCAAGAAGATCCTGCTGAGACGCCCCATATTGATGCCAGCCATCCAGTGGCCTTCCTTACGGTACGTGTCGATGGCGCCTCGGGCCGCCTCTTCTGCCTCTGCGAACAAGCCACGATAGCACTGGATCATGCTTAGCTGGCCAAGGGCGTAGGCTCGTTGATGGCGATCCGTCGGTTTGATCAGCGTCAGACTTTGCCGGACAAACCGTTCGGCGTCGGCAAAACGATTTTGTACGGTCGCAACCGAGCACAAAGCGGCTAACGCACTGCTCTGCCCCACGACATTCCCGATCTCCTCGTATAACGCCAGGCTGGCCAGCAAGGCCTCTCTCGCCTGCTCAGTAGACCCAGCCGTCCGGTAGGATCGCCCCAGGCCCAACTGCGCGGCGGCCATGCCCTCGCGGTCGCCCAGAACCTGGCATAGGGCAAAGCTCTCGGCGAAGCATTGGATGGCGAGGTCAGGCAGCGACGCGTAATAGTTGTAGCCTTGCGCGAGCGCGAGTTGGGCGCGTTCCTGGCGTGTATCCACTGCGGACAAAATGGGAGAGGTGAGCAGTGATCGGGTTTTCTCGATGGACTCAATCGATGCGTGACTGGTTGATGGATCGATCAACTCACCGCTCAGGGCGCTTATCTGTGTTAGCAGGCGGCCGCGGGCTAGGTAGTGGTAGACCGTCGCCGGGGTGTTTTGTTCTTGGGCATCAACTTCCGGCAGCGCGTTGATGAGCCTTGTCAAGGCCTGGATGCCATTCTGCAAGTCACCCGTGAGCTTGAAGAACAGCCCCAGGGGATTAGCTGCCTGGGCCAGCCATTCTGCGTGCGCATGCGACGCAGCCCAGTGACAGGCTTCGAGAACATTGGCCAGTTCGACTGTGACGGCATCCAGCGCGGTATACTGTCTCGATCCCTTCAAGGCTGCCTCTTGCCGGTTCAGCCAGTTGCAGTAGTACGCGCTGTGTCGATCCCGGGCTGCCGCCTCCGCGGATGGGTTCTGCGCCAACCGCTCCGCACAGTATTGGCGCAACAATTCGTGGATCTCAAAACGGTTGTCCCTTCCGCGCCGCAGCCAACTCTTGTTCACCAGCGCCAACAAGGTGTTCGAGCGGATGTCGGCAACAACCTCAGCAGCAGCTCTGTCAAAGCCGCCGTGAAAGACCGCTAGCTGCTGCAGCGCTGCTTGCTCCGGCACAGTCAGCAAAGCCCATGAAGCGTCACAGACAGCGCGCAGACTGCGTTGGCGCTCTGGTACGCCATGTGCATCGGTTTCGAACAGCCCCAAACCGTGCTCGACTTCTGCTGCAATCTCCTCCACGCTTAGGACCTTCACCCAACTCGTAGCCAACTCGATTGCCAAGGGCATACCGCCGACCGCCTGGCAGATCCGCATCGCCGCCTCCAGATTTGTCTCATCAAGGCGAAAGTCCGGGCGGAACTGGCGGGCATGTTGGTCAAACAGTTGCAGAGCGCCATACGTTTGGGCTATTGGCAGCAGCGGTGCAACCTGATCGCCGCCAGCGCAATCGGGCATATCCAACCCACCAAGCGGGTAAACCCGTTCCCCGTAGAGGTTGAGCTGGCTGCGCGATGTGACAATCACCTGCAGGTTGGGGGAGCGAGTCAGCAGATCAAGGAGTAACGTGTTGCTCTCCGGCCCGATCAGGTGCTCGAAGTTGTCCAATACAATGAGCATCTGCCTGGATCCCACGTGGTCAAATAGCTGCTGGACAGGTGGCTCGCGGCTCGCCTGGAAAGACAGCCCGACTGCATGGGCAACGGCATGCACAATCGTTTGCCATTCATCCAGACCGGCCAACGCAACAAAAAAGACGCCGTCGGCAAAGCTACCGGGCTTTTGTTTGGCCAGCGTATGGACCGTCTGGATGGCCAGCCGTGTCTTGCCAATGCCGCCTGGCCCTACAAGCGTCACCAGGCGATACGCCCTCTCCATGAGCAGGTGACAGATACGCTGGATATCTTCCTCGCGCCCGACAAATGGCGTCAACGAGACGGGAAAACCAGACTGAAGGGTGGAAGCAGGTGCGGTTTGGCCCAACAACCCTAACTGCTGCGCGCGCCGCACCGCCATCCGGCGGCCGTTCACACCCAGTTTTGCATAGATCTGCCGGGTGTACCATTTTACCGTGTTGAGGCTTAACACAAGCGTGTCGGCGATCTCGCGGTCGGTTCTCCGGTCGGCTAGCTGCACCAGAATTTCCCGCTCGCGAGAGGTCAGATTCTCGACCAAGTATGGATCGGTGGTTTTGGAGGATGACATGGTTGCCTCACAGGGGCATGCACTGGCATACAGCCTTCATCTCCGTATGGAGACGCCGTCAACTGTCGATGGCAAATGAGTGATCTGCTGTTTCCCTCCTTTTTCCCTTCTTTAAGAAGGGTGACATGGCCGTGTCGTTCTGGTAAACCGTAGTCAAGTGGTTGCGCTTCTCATGGCAGCGGTTCCCAGGCCTTCCGTACAAGTGGAAGGGCGGATCAGGGAAGGGGGAAAACACATGAAAGATGAACTAGGGATTCCATTTATGCCGCATCGAATGCTCGTGTTACAGCGCCGCCTGAAGGCAGTTGAGAGGGTGCTGCCCATAGCGACGCCAGTAGAGCATGACTTTGCTCATAGCGGGCTGCGGACCCAACTTCTTGCCCTGATGGTAGCGACCAAAGCCGGGGTTTGCGCTGCAGCGGGTGTACTGGCACGACAAGACAGACGATCAGCCGTCAGCGCTGACCCGTCCGTAACGCCGCCAGAGGTTCCAATGTCCCACTTGTTTTTGCTCGATCTGAAGATAGGCCGGTAACTGTCCCAGAATGTAAGCAGAAGCCCTTCTGGCACCCGTGCGCGGAATGCAAATAGGCTGTCTCTGCCTTTCGTGGAATCGGCCAGGGAGCAACTTCAGAACGTAGCCCTTCTATCTCAGGCTGCAGTGTAGCAGAAACGCGCATCAATTTCCAGTAGGTTTCGCTGAGCCAAGGTGAGATGGCGGCTGCCTTGCAAGCGTGGGCAACCGATCTAAATGCGTTTGTTGCGCTCGTCTGGAGTGAAGCTGTCGCTTGGAAGCCAAAGGCCAGCGGCGCTATCACGCCAACACCGCATGTCTGAATCTACCCTATCCGTACCGGTCTCTGCATACACAGAACAGGAGAGCAAAATGGCATCGCAACCAGGAGAACGAGAAATGGGACTGCAACAAGGTGATGTAGCATTGCTCAACAAGCCACTCGCCCAGGAGTTATTGCAGGCCCCGATTCCAGCGCGGCTGGCCTACGTGTGGCCGGATGGCACCCCGCGCGTAATTCCGATCTGGTTCCACTGGACCGGGACAGAGGTGGTGCTATGCAGCCCCCCAACCGCCCCGAAGATGAAAGTACTGGCACAAGATACCCCGGTGGCTTTGACCATTGACTACGAGGCGTGGCCGGCAAGGACACTCTTGATTCGGGGCAAGGCGCACAGCACGCGCATACAAGGGGAAATCCCCGAGTATCCCGCCATGACCCGGCGTTATCTGGGGGAGGAAGGCAGCCAGGCATGGCGCGCGCAATACAGCAGCATGTTCTCGCAAACGATCCGCATCGCTGTCCGGCCAGAATGGGTCGCATTAATCGACGTAGAAACACGTTTTCCCAGCGCGATTGCCGCCGCAATCGCCGGTGCGTGAGCCGCACGAGACCTGGCGGCGCGACGGTTCCATATGTGTCCCTTTTACTAAGCGCATCATGGCCTCTCGAAGTGTTCTCCATGAAATGGGCTCTCTGTGCCTACAGTTTGTATCGAAGGGGATATCGTCATGTCGGTGGAAGCAAACAAAGCGGTCGTTCGCCGTTTTCATGAGGAGTTGTTCAACCAGCAGAACCTTGCCGTTGCTGCCGAAATCCTAGCTCCCGACCTTTCAGTCTATGGGCCCGATGGCCAGGAGTACGGCAAGCTGCGGGGTCTCGACGGATTCGTGGCGTGGACGAAACGGTGTCTTGAGGTGTTGCCCGACTACCGCATTATCTACTCGGACATGCTGGGCGAGGGCAATATGGTGGCATTTCGCTGGACAGTCTACGCCACCCACAAAGGAGGGACTAAATGGATCTTTGGTCCGGTGGCGAAAGACACGCCAATCGAATGGTCTGGTATCGACATCTTCTACTTGTCAGACGGCAAGATCGTGAAGTATTACGCAAGTGCGAGGGATGAGGATGTGCGGAGACAGATTCAGGCCAGCGCATCGGTCGAGGCTTCACGCCCATAGCAGCATGACGCCAACGTAGACTCTGCGTGATCATCGAGTGCTTCCGTCCCAGCCGCTCGTTCCGCTGAACACTCCACGAACCGGGTAGTTTGCGACAGGAGATGTTCTACATGAGCGACAGCAGCTTCCGTTTCAATGTGGGCGACTTTGCCTGCGCCA
>CAZYQJ010000167.1:0-2856 GCA_964649925.1 uncultured Litorilinea sp. | reverse complement strand
CTGGACCGAATACGTCAGCCCTTATCTTTCCACAGTGGACGGGCTACGAAAACCTGTTGAGGGGCCTTGACCTCGACGGCGCGCGACTTGCTAGCCGGTGACGGTCACATTGAATTTCGTCAACCGGCTAGCAAGCCGTGATTAGGCGGATACGGATTGGTTGGTCGGCTGGTGGCGCAGCAAGAGGGGTTGAATGGCCTCCCACGCCTGTGTCTGAAAGTGCGGGCTGATGTTGAGGGTGGCGGCCCAATTTGGCTCATACCCGCCTTCGAGAAAGGCCGTCGTCTCCGGCAGGTAAAGGAACCAGCCATTGGCGTAGCTGACCAACATCGGGGCGCGGTAGCCCATGTGGCGCAGCCGCATGCGGATATTCACCGCCGTCTCGCTGAAGACTTCCCCCGGCTGGCCCACCAACACCCAATCGCCCAGCCCCAGGATCATCAACTCTGTCTGGATGTTCTGGTCATCCATGGCGGCAATGATATCGCGGGCAATGGGGGCGGGAGGACGGTGGCGGTGTTCACCCGGCGCAGCCGCCGCGTTGATCGTCACCTGCTCCGACCACAGTGGCGAGTCTGGCACCTGGGTCGTGATGGTCTGTGTGACATAGCTGACCGCTTGGGCATAGGCTTCGCCCAGTTCGGCCACTTCGGCAAAGGTGCCCCCACCCCGGTCACCAATGTTCCACTCATCCGGGCTTCCCGCCTGACCATAGTACGCGCTGACGTGCCCAATGGCGCGCACGGTATGGCCGCTGCGTAGATGCTCGCGCACCCCTTGCACCAGCGGGTTGACGTCCCCCGCACCCCCCTGGAAGAACATGCAGGTAGCCCCAGGGCCGAGTTGCTGCTCAAGCTGGCTCATGGCATAGCCCGGCCAGTCCCCGCTGATTTGAAGGTTGTCATAGCCCAAGACGACCGCATGGCAGCCAAAGACAGAGACCACGCCGAGCAGATTTCCTTGATCGTCGTCCACGCGCAGCACGCCGATAGCGGGATCGACCGGCTTATCCAGCCATCGCCGGTTGATGGAGTAGCCATAGAGGAAGGAGTAGCCAGTGCCAACGCGGGCTGGCTGGCGTTGAGTATGCGCCTGGACCACGGCATCGGCAATGATATCGGCCAAGCGGCGGTCCCAGTTCTGGGCGTGGCGGTCGTGGGGACCGGCATGCGTGTGCGTGGTTGCAATGAAGATATGCTCCCCTGGTATCCCGGTTTGGTTTTGAACAGACTCGCGGATTTCTGCCACTGTTTCGGCAAAGAGGTAACAGAGGTCACAGGAGACAAGCGCCCACACGCCTCCCGCATCCTCCACCACCAGCGCCCGCGCCTGCAAAGGATCATGGACACCAGCGGCTCCGGCGTCGCGCCCGCCATAGCCCACCAACTCGCAGCCCAACTTAGGCGTGATATCGGCGCGCCCAAAACCGGCACGCAAGAAACCTGTCATTGAAGTTCTATCCTTTCATGCCGGACAAGACAACGCCCTGGATGAAGTACCTTTGGAGGAGGACAAAGACCAATACGACCGGCAGCGTCGCCACTGTGGAGACGGCCATGATATAGGTCCAGTAGGGGGCGCGCATGGGCTGTTGGAAGACGGTCATACCCACGGGCAGGGTAAAGAGATGGCCCTTGCTGACCACGATCAACGGCCAGAGGAAGTTATTCCAACTCCCCAAAAACGTAATGATGGCCAGGGAGGCCAGAGGCGGTTTGAGCAAAGGCAGCACAACGCGCCAAAAGATCGTGACCTCGCCCGCGCCGTCGATCCGGGCCGCATCCAGCAATTCATCAGGCAGGGTCAGGCAGAACTGGCGCATCAGAAAGACGCCAAACGCGCTCAGCGCACCCGGGATAATCAGACCCGCGTAATTGTTGGTCCATCCCAAGGAGTAAACCACCAGATAGAGGGGGATGAGCAACACCTGGAATGGAATCATCATGGTGCTGAGCACAAACAGAAACGCCACGTTCTTGCCGGGAAACGAGAACTTCGCGAAACCGTAACCCGCCAGCGCACTGAAGAACAGGGTGCTGAGCACCACAGCCAACGCCACCACCACGCTGTTGTAAAAGTAGCGGCCAAAGGGCGCAGCGGCAAAGGCCTCGGCGTAGTTCTCTGGATGAAACTCGTGAGGCAGCCAGTGGATCGGCAGTGCAAAGACCTCGGCTTCCGCCTTCACACTGGTGGTTACCATGTAATAGACGGGCACGCAGAAGACCAGCAGCCCCGCCAACGACACGGCATAGATAAGCGCCTGGCCCGTCAGGCGGCGCAGGTGAAAGCCCGTGGAGTGAGTCGTGCGTATGGTTGCCATAGGAATTCTATCTTAGGTATATCGGGTTTCGTCGGCTCGCATGTAACGGATTTGGAGCAAGGTGATAATGATGATGAAGACAAACATGACCACCGACATGGCGGCGGCTACCCCCATGCGGAAGTAGTTAAAACCGTAGTTGTAGACAAGCAGGGCAATGGTCGTCGTCACATTGCTCGGCCCCCCTTTGGTCATGATGAACTGCAAGGAAAATGCCTGTAAGGCGCCGATGGTCGAGATGACCACGACAAAGAGGGTCGTGGGCCGTAACAGCGGCAGTGTAATATGCCAAAACGCTTGCCAACGTCCGGCGCCGTCGATCAAGGCGGCCTCGTAGAAATCTTTGGGAATGCCGACCAGCCCGGCGATCCAGACGATCATGAAAAAGGGCACCCCTGACCAGTTATCGACCGTGATAAGCGCCAGCGGGGTTAGCTTTGCATGGGAGAGCCAAAAGATTTCAGGCTCGCCGACAAGCGGGCCGATGAGCGCGGTCGCCAGTCCATTGGCATTGAGCAACAGTTTCCAGACCAGCG
>CAZYQJ010000166.1:0-9189 GCA_964649925.1 uncultured Litorilinea sp. | reverse complement strand
CGTCTCGTTCATCCTCGACCACTTTGGCAAACCTGCGGTCAAGGACAACCTGCTCGACCCCTGGCGCGACCACCTGCGGACGCTCGCCGGTTTTCCCAATGTGGTCTGCAAAATCTCCGGCCTGGCGACCGAGGCCGATTATCAGAACTGGACCCAGGATCAGCTCAAGCCCTACATCGACCACGCGCTGGAGGTCTTTGGCCCCGACCGCGTCCTCTATGGCGGCGATTGGCCTGTCTCCACCCAGGCCATCGGCTATCAGCAGTGGATCGACACCATCAACTGGGCCGCCAACCATCTCGACGATGATGCCCGCCACAAGCTCTTTGTGGAAAACGCCCGCCGCGTCTACCGCCTGCCCTAGCCGCTGCCATGTCTGCATTGAACACCGACCCTCGCTTAACCGAATACTATGAACTGCTCTACGCAGAGCGCGACCGGCTGAAGCGCAGGGAAGGGAAGCTCGAACTCGCCCGCACCCAGGAGTTGCTGCGCCGCTATCTCCCGCCGCCGCCTGCCCAGATCCTCGATATCGGCGGTGGAACCGGCATCTATGCGTCGTGGCTGGCCGCGCATGGCTACGCGGTGCATCTCTTGGACATCGTACCGGCCCACGTCCAGGAAGCGGCGCGGGCAAGCACATTTAGCGCCGCCCTAGGCGATGCGCGCGCCCTGCCCGTCCCAGATGCCAGCTATGACGTGGCGCTGCTGTTCGGCCCGCTGTACCATCTGCTCGAAGCGGAAGACCGGCTGGCAGCCCTGGCCGAAGCGCGGCGGGTGGTGCGCCCCGCTGGGCTGGTGGTCGCAGCCTATGTCTCACGCGGCGCGGTGGCCCTTGACGGCTACGTGAAAGGCTGGATCGACAGGCCCGGCGTGATGCGTGCCGTGCGCGACCATATCCAAAACGGGGTTTCCCCGGCGCATGGCAGCGGGTTTGGAGCCATCGCCTACTTTCACTTGCCCGCCGAAGCCCGCGCCGAACTGGTGTCAGCCGGGCTGGAGGTGCTTGCCCTCTTTGGCGTAGAAGGGCCGGGCTGGGTCGCGCATGACTTTGACGACCGCTGGCAGCGCGCGGAAGGCCGGGAAGTCATCCTCGAATGCGCGCGCCTCTGTGAAGACAAACCGGAGTTACAGGCGTTGAGCACGCATCTCCTGGCGTTCAGCCGCCGCGCCTGATCATTGTCCCGTAAGCCGCCTAGAAAGCAAACCCCATGATCGATTTCGACCAACTGCCCATGCGCCTTGCCGTGGGCCAACTCAACGAACTGACCGACGAAGCCATCCTCTTTGCCAAACAACTTGGCATTGAAGACATCCAGTTCAACATGTACCACGGCTCCCCCCACCTGCCCGGCGACACCCACTGGGAATACCTGGACCTGGTGCGGCTGCGCACGCGCTGCGAGGACGCGGGGCTGCGCCTCAACGCTATAGAGAACGTGCCCATCAAATTCTATGATAAGGCCATGTTGGGACTGCCCGGTCGCGACGAGCAGATCGAACACATGCAGACCACCATCCGCAACATCGGCCGCGCCGGTATCCCCATCTTCGGCTATCACTGGGCCGTGGATGGCGTCTGGCGCACCTCCACCACGACGCTGGCGCGCGGCGGCGCGCGTGTCACAGCCTTTGACTATGCGCTGGTAGAGAATGCGCCCCTGACACACGGACGCCCCTACAGCGATGAGGAAATCTGGGACAACTACATCTACTACATGAAAGCCATCCTGCCCGTGGCCGAGGAAGCCGGGGTCAAACTTGCGCTGCATCCCGACGACCCGCCGGTGCCGGTGCTGGCAGGCGTGGCACGCATCATGCGCAGCTTTGAGAACTTCAAGAAGGCGATGGAGGTCGCGGCCAGCCCCAACCACGGGCTGGACTTCTGCGTCGGTTCCTGGTCGGAGATGGACGCCGAGCCGGGCATGGTGCTGGATGCCATCCGCTATTTTGGCGGCCAGGGCAAGATTTTTTATGTCCACTTCCGCGATGTGTTGGGGCAGGTTCCCAAGTTCCGCGAGGCCTTTATCAACGAAGGCAACCTGGACATGTTCGAGGTGATGCAGACGCTCTCTGATGTCGGTTTCAAGGGCTTCCTGCTCGACGACCATGTGCCGATGATGAGCCATGACAGCGGCTGGAACAACCGCAGCCGCGCCTTTGCGCTAGGCCAGATGAGCGTCATGTTGGACCAGGTGAAGCGGGCCGCGCAGCCTGCCTAGCCTGCCCTGAGCCGGTCTTGATGCCCCATCCGCCCGACAACCCCGACCGCAGCCTGGCTGGGCTGCTGCATGCGCAGGCTGCGGCGCGGTCCAGCGCGCCCGCGCTGATTGACGCCACCGGTCGCGGCGTGCGCACCCTGACCTTTGCCCAACTGGACGAAGCGGTCGCGCGCGCCGCGACCCTGCTCCACCGTTACGGCCTGCGCCCAGGGGATCGGGTGCTGATCTTTCACCCGATGGCCGCGGATCTGTACATCATGCTGGGCGCGATCTTCCGGCTGGGCGCGGTCGCGCTCTTTGTCGACCCCGGCCTGGGCCGGACGCACATCGCCGAGGCCTGTGCGCGCCTTGCGCCCGCGGCCCTGTTCGCCGCGCCCCAGGCGCATCTGCTGCGGCTGGTGAACCCGGCGCTGCGCCGCATCCCGCTTGCCATCGCTACCGGCTGGGGCGCGCCCTTTGCCCGAAACTGGCGCACCTTGTGGCGCACCCCACCCGATCCCCCCAGCGTTGCCACTACGCCTGAAACACCCGCCCTGATCACCCTCACCAGCGGCAGCACAGGCCGCCCCAAGGTCGCGCTGCGTACCCAGGGCTTTCTGCTGGCGCAGCATGCCGCCATCCACGCCACGCTGGACCTCGAGCCGGGCGACCGCGTGGTGACCACGCTCCCCATCTTTGTGCTGTCATTCCTGGCCGCGGGCGTCACCACGGTGCTGCCTGCGGTCGACCTGCGCCGCCCTGGTCGCGTCGACGCACCCGCCCTGGTCGACCAGATCGATCACCATCGCGCCACCTGTCTGGCCGCATCGCCCGCCCTGCTGGACCAGATCGCGCGCGCCTGCGCCGCCACCGGGCGTACCCTGCCGCGCCTCACACGCATCTACAGCGGCGGCGCGCCCGTCTTTCCCCGTTTGCTTGACGCCATCCAGACCGCTGCACCCCAGGCCGCGGTCAGTGCCGTCTACGGCGCGACCGAAGCCGAACCGATGGCGCACCTGGCACGAGCGGACATCACCCCTGCCGACCGGGCGCAGATGCAGCGCGGCGGCGGCTTGCTGGCCGGTCATCCCATCGCTGCCGTCCAACTGCGTATCCTGCCCGACCGTTGGGGAACACCCATCGGCCCTTTCGACCCGGCTGCATTTGACGCGCAGACACTGCCCGCCGGAGAAGCGGGCGAAATTGTGGTCAGCGGCGATCATGTCTTAAGGGGGTATTGGCAGGGAGAAGGTGACGCCGAGACCAAGATCCGCGTGGGCGATACCGTGTGGCATCGTACCGGCGACGCCGGTTATCTGGATGAGGCCGGGCGGCTCTGGCTGTTGGGACGCTGCGCGGCACGCATCGCGGACGACCACGGGGTGATCTATCCCTTTGCCGTAGAGTGCGCGGCGCAGGGGTTTGCCGAGGTCAAGCACGCCGCGCTGGTATCGCAAGGGGGCGAACGCGTCCTGGCCCTGGAGCTATACGTCCCGCTCGCGCCGGATCGTCACGCCGCGCTCGAACAGGCCCTGGCCTGGGCCAAGATCAAACGGCTGGTGGTGCTGCCCCATCTGCCCGTGGACCCTCGCCACAACGCCAAGATCGACTATCCGGCCCTGCGGAAGCGGTTGGGCAGTGGGCAGTAGGCAAATAGGGAGCAGGGAGCAGAGGGAGAGCGGAACCAGCCACACTGTAGGTCAGGCTTGCAGCCCGACCTACGATGTAGCCGCTTCTGCCCCACCTGCCTACTGCCTACCTCCCTTCTCCTGAATCGCCCACAACTGGCGGGTGATCTGCCCGTGGCCGATGTGCTGCGACAGGTGGTCAATCGCATGCACCACGTCATGGCGCGCGGAGAGGGTGCGCGGTCGCGTGGGATGAGGCCGCGTCGCCTCCAGGTTTGCCCCGCGGATCGAATCCAAAAACTGGTTCACAAAGTCATGCGTGCGGCGGACGCGCGCCATCAAATAGGCTGGGTCATGGTTAGCCGGGCCAAATTCCTCGCTGCCCTCGTCGCCGTCAACCTCATCCCACGCACACCGGCCCATCGCGTACTCGGCACGGCGCAACAGATAGACCGTGGACGAAACCGCATGCGCCGCGATCTTGCCGATGGAATTGCACGCTCCCTTCCACGGGCTCTGTTCGAATGGCTTCCAGGTCAACGCCTCGCTGGGCAGCCCATCCAATAACTCTTCCAGTTCGGCATACCGCTCATCAAACAAGCCCCGATAGGTGGCAATCTCTGAAGCGGGGGCGGATGTTGTCATGGTCGATGCTCCTTAGATGTGGATCGGATGATGTGGATGCGCGCCTATTCGCCTTGACCCAACGAAAAACCTGGCTCGCCATCGAAGGTGTAAAGATGCTCCGTCTTGATCACCTCCAGCCCCATTTCGTGGATCTGTTCCAGCAGGCGCAGCACTTGGGGAAACTCGATGGCGTGGTTGGTACTGGTAAAACGACAGCGCCAATGGTCGGTGCGAAAGGTCTCCGGCAGCCCTTCCGGGTAGACCCGCACCCCGCGGTTGGTGATCATCGCCAGGTGCAGCCCCTCGCTCTGGATGGCTTCCAACTGGCGGCCCAACCTGTTCGGGTCACGGTCGGCTTCGCGCCAATCCAAAAAGACATCTACCCCCACCAGTTCCTTATGCTGCGGAACCACCGGGGTTAACTGGACACGGATCGGCTTGTCCTGAAAGACCGTCCTATCCTCTACCTCCGGCGTGCGGTCCAACCGCTCGATCACCGCGTCGGCAAAGGCGGACGTGCCCACGTTGTGTTCCGAAATCCCCTCGCGGTAGATATCCGCCGTGTGGATGCCGTCCTCCAGCGTACAGAGCCAGGCGTTGTTGATGCGCTCGGCATACGCACTCATCCCCATGTAACCCAACATTTGGATGGCAGCCACCAACAGCCCGGACGGGTTGGCGATGTCCTTTCCGGCGATGTCGGGCGCAGACCCATGCACTGCCTCGAACATGGCGGCATCAGCCCCAATATTAGCAGACCCGGCCAGCCCCACCGAACCGGCGACCTGCGCCGCAATGTCTGAAAGGATGTCGCCATAGAGGTTGAGCGTGACGATTACGTCCATGCTTTCCGGGATGGCCGCCACCCGCGCCGCGCCGATATCGATGATCTGGTGTTCGCTGCGGATGTCCGGATACTTGGTCGCGATCTCGTTAAAGACCTTGTGGAATAACCCGTCGCCCATCTTCATGATGTTGTCTTTGGTCATGCAGGTGACCTTGCGCCGCCCATAGGCGCGCGCATATTCAAAGGCATAGCGGATGATGTTCTCGCTCCCAGGCCGCGACACCAGCTTCAACCCCTGGGTCACCTCCTGGCTCTGCCGGTATTCGATACCCGCGTAGAGGTCTTCCTCGTTCTCGCGGATGATCACCAGGTTCATGCTGGGATGGCTGGACGCCACAAACGGGGTGTAGCTCTTGCACTGGCGCACATTGGCAAACAGCCCCAGCGACTTGCGAATGGTGACATTGACGCTCTTGTAGCCGCCGCCCTGAGGCGTGGTGATCGGCCCTTTGAGCAGCACGCGATTGCGCCGGATCGTGTCCCAGGCCTCACGCGGGATGCCGGAGAGCACCCCCTTTAGATAGGCCGCTTCGCCGATCTCGATTGGGTCAAACGCCAGCGGCGCACCTGCGGCCTGTAGAATCCGCAGGGTTGCCTCGGTGATCTCAGGCCCAATCCCATCCCCATAGGCAACGGCAATGCGCTGGTTTTCGGTCACAGATCGTTCCTTTCTATTGCCCAAATCTTGCCGGAGGCGCAGAGTTACGGCGGTGAGGATCGGAGGGATCATAGAGCCAAAGGGGTTCTGTCGCAAGCTTGCGCGCTGCGCCACTCGCCGCCCGGTGCGTCCTGGCGTATAATGGGGTTCGCACGATCCCTCTCTCGCGCCAGGATGTGCGGATCAGGAGATGACCTGTGCAGGACGAAATGGCCTTAATCGCCCAGGCTCAACAGGGCGACAAAGCGGCGTTGGCCGCGCTGGTGGCAGCCCACCAGGATACCGTCTATAACGTGGCCCTGCGCATGTGCGGCAACGCCCATGACGCTGAAGAGACCTTGCAGGAGACCTTTCTCAACGCGATCACCGCGCTGCCCCGCTTTGAGGGGCGGTCGCGGCTCTCGACCTGGCTCTACCGCATTGCGTCCAACGCCTGTCTGATGCGCCGCCGCGCCGCCGCGCGGTCGGCCGAGGTGGTCTCCGTCGAGCAGGCGCAAGACTCCTCGAACGGGGGCCTGCCCCGTTACTTTGTGGATTGGTCGGGGCTGCCTGAAGCCGCGCTGCTGGACGCCGAGCTGCACACGGTCATGGAAGAGGCCATTGCCCAACTGCCGCCTGACCTGCGTATTGTCTTTATCTGGCGCGACCTGGAAGGGCTGTCCACCGCAGAGACAGCGGATGTGGTGGGCATCTCCGAAGCCAATGTCAAGGTACGGCTGCACCGCGCTCGTATGCAGCTACGCGAAAGCCTGTCCGCCTACTTTGCAGGCAAACCCGCCGCCACCCCTGCCCGGAGTGATAGCGCATGAACCAGACACGCCCGCAGCCCTGCCAAGAGATCTGCGCCCACCTCTCCGCCTATCTGGACGGGGAAGCCGCTGCTGAACTCTGCGCAGCCATCGAAGCGCACCTAGCGCAATGCCCCAACTGCCGGATTGTAATCAACACCCTTGATCGCACCGTGCGCCTCTATCACGATCTCCCCGCTGCCTCGCTGTCCGAAGACGCCGCGGCCCGGCTCTATGCCCGGCTGGATTTACCTGAGCCTGGCCTGTAACCTTTTGCTCGCGCCCGCATCTAATTAAATAGAACGCCAATCAAACACGACCCAAGCGGTCGCCATGCCCCGCGCGTGGGCGCGGGCTGTGAAAGGAATACCCATGAACTTACTAAACGCTGAAATTCAAGGACAGGTCAAACAGGAATTCGCCGCCCTTGACCAGCCGGTCAGGTTGGTGGTCTTTACTCAGGAAATGGAGTGCCAATACTGCACCGAAACCCGCCAGTTGGTGGAGGAAGTCGCCGCGCTCTCCGATAAGCTGTCGGTGGAAGTCTTTGATTTTGTCGCGGACAAGCAGGTTGCAGAGGAATACGGCATTGACAAGATTCCGGCGGTCGCGATCGTTGCCGGTGGCGACACGCCCAAAGATTACGGCATCCGTTTTTATGGCATCCCGTCGGGCTACGAGTTCAGCACCCTGATCGAAGACATCGTCATGGTCTCACAGCGCGATTCGGGGCTGAGCCAGCAGACACGCGACCAACTGGCCGCTTTGACCGACCCGCTGCATTTGCAGGTCTTTGTGACCCCCACCTGCCCCTACTGCCCGCAGGCCGTACGGCTGGCGCACATGATGGCGTTGGAAAGCGACCTGGTGACGGGAGACATGGTGGAGGCGATTGAGTTCCCGCACCTGTCGCAGAAGTATCAGGTGATGGGCGTGCCGCGCACCGTCATCAACGAACACGCCTATCTGGAAGGAGCCGCACCCGAAGCCATGCTCATGGCGAAGGTGCAGGAGGCATTGGCCTAAACACAGTTGGGGAGATGACGATGGAGTTGAATCTAGGAATGGGTATGGGCAGCGCGTCCAATGCCTATGATGTGATCATCATCGGCGGCGGCCCCGCAGGCGCGTCGGCGGCCATCTACACGGCGCGCGCCGAACTGCGTACCCTGGTGATTGACAAGGGGCTGACCGCCGGGGCGCTCGGCGTCACCCACCAGATCAGCAATTATCCAGGCGTGGAAGGCCCGGTCAGCGGGGCTGAGTTGGTCGAGACCATGCGCCGCCAGGCCGAGTCGTTTGGCGCAACCTTTTTGACCGACAAGGTTGTAGGCGTTGATCTCAGCAACGACCCCAAACGGGTGCAGGCCGGGACACAGAGCTACACGGCACGCGCCCTGATCCTTGCCACTGGATCAATGGGCCGCACCCAGACCGTGGTGGGCGAGGATCAATTCTTGGGCCGCGGGGTCAGCTACTGCGCCACCTGCGATGGCGCGTTCTTTCGCAACCGGGCTGTGGCCGTCGTCGGCAACAACGACGAAGCCGTCGAAGAAGCGCTCTTTCTGACCAAATTTACCGACCAGGTGCACCTGATTGTGCCCACGCCGGAACTCAACGCGCGGCCGCCGCTGCGCGCCGAACTGGATCACAACCCGGCCATCCACCTCCGCCTGGGCACGCGGCTGCGCGAGGTGGTGGGCAACGGCAAGGTAGAGGGGGTGCGCATCCGCCCACGCACCGGCGACGAAGAAGTGCTGCCGGTGGAAGGGGCCTTCATCTATCTGCAAGGGGCCAAACCCATCACCGACTACCTGCTGGGCCAGCTAGAAACCACTGAGGAGGGTTGTCTGGTTGTGGATACGGAGATGCAGACGAGCGTTCCCGGCGTCTTTGCCGTGGGCGACCTGCTCTGCATCCATGTCAAGCAGGCGGTCATTGCCGCGGCGGACGGGGTGATCGCGGCGATGGCCGCAGACAAGCACCTCCACGGGCACAAACGACTCAAGACGGACTGGAAGTAACGCAGCCGGTCCGGCTCACGCACAGCGCACTGGCCAGGGTTGCGCCCCCGTCCATCCCAGCCAGTACGCTGTGCAAACGTCGTCCTGGCTAGCCTTTTCCGGCGCGCCGCCGCTCTTCAGCCGCCGTGTCCAGCAAGGTCTGACGCACATCGCGAAAGGTGACGCCTAGTTCTCGCTCTGCCTTAGCCCCAGAGTAGAAATAACGGGATGTCCCCGCCTGGGCCATCTCTGCCGAGAAGGTGATGGGCAGACCAAGCAGCCGCTCGACTGGCTCCGCAGCCCAGCAGAACGGTTTCGCCATCAAGTCCGGCAGATAGAAGCGGACGCGCATCCCGCCGGGCGTTTCGTTGAGGATCGCAAAAATCTCCCGGTAGGTGGCGTTGCCGCCGCTGAGGATATAGGTTTCGCCCGGCTTC
>CAZYQJ010000165.1:0-9236 GCA_964649925.1 uncultured Litorilinea sp. | reverse complement strand
AGGCTATCGCGCCGCCCAGTTTGGCTGGGGGCCGATTGGCCTGGGCAGCGTGCAGGATGACGCCGACCAGTTCATGGCGGCGCGCGAGGGGCTGGGCGATGACGGTATCCTGCTGATCGATGCGGGAACCGTGTGGAAGAATGACCTGGAGGCCGCGGCGCAGCGGCTGCCCGCGCTGAAAGCCTGCGCCGCGACCTGGCTGGAGGAGCCGTTTGTCTCCGGCGCGCTGGACGAGTACCGGCGGCTGGCAGCCATGAGCGGGGAGGTGCGGCTGGCGGGCGGCGAGGGCAGCCATAATTTCTACATGGCGCGCCATATGATCGACTACGCCGGAATCGGCTTCATCCAGATCGACGCCGGACGCATCGGCGGGATCACGGTGGCGAAGGATGTGGCGAGCTATGCCGCGGCGCATGGCGTCACCTACGTCAACCACACCTTTACATCGCATCTTGCCTTGAGCGCGTCGCTGCAGCCCTATGCAGGCATTGAGGCGGATCACATCTGCGAGTATCCGGTGGAGCCAAAGGCGTTGGCTCTGGCGATTACGCAGGATCACCTTGTGCCCGATGCTGACGGCTATCTGCATGTGCCGGATCGGCCTGGCCTAGGGCTGACGCCTGACCCGGCGGCGCTACAGCCATATTTGGTAGATGCAGAGATCCGGGTGGGGGGCAAGATGCTGTATCAGACGCCGGGCTGGTGACCGGCGTACAGCCGGTCTGTTCAATCGGGTATGATCAGGAGCGAGGAACCGAAGGTATGGCAAACCGGACGCTGGGCATGAGCGAAGCCCTGCACAACTACCTGTTGGGCGTCACGCTGCGCGAGCCTGCAGTGATGACCGAACTGCGCGCCGAAACAGCGCAGATGAAGGAGCGGGGGCTGCAAATGCCCCCGGAACAGGCGCAGTTGATGGACCTGCTGATCAGGTTGGAGGGGGCCAGGCGCGCCATCGAAGTGGGCGTGTTTACGGGATACAGCGCGCTGGCGGTAGCTTTGGCGCTGCCCGCAGACGGGTATCTGTTGGCGTGCGACGTACACGACGGCTGGACGCAGGTCGCGCGGCGATATTGGCAAAAGGCGGGTGTAGCGCATAAGATCGAGTTACGGCTCGCCCCTGCGCTGGAGACGCTGGGCGGGCTGTTGGCGGACCCGGCGAATCACAACAGCTTTGACTTCGCCTATATTGACGCCGACAAACTCAACTATCCAAACTATTACGAGGCTTGTCTCAAACTGGTGCGGCCTGGCGGGCTGATCACGATTGACAACACACTCTGGAATGGAGAACTGATCAACCCCGAACGCCAGGACGAAAGCACACAGGTGATCCGTAAACTGAACCAAGATCTGTATGAGGATACGCGCATAGACCTCAGTCTGATCCCGATTGGCGACGGGCTGACGGTGGCGCGCAAACGGTGAACAAATGGGTATAGGATTCGGCGGCGGGTTCGGTGGCGGCGGCCCGCGCGGCATGATTCGGAGTTTCGGCGAGACCCAGAAGGGTCGCGTCTTTGACCGGCGGGTGGTCACGCGCTTGTTGGGCTACTTGAGGCCCCACCGTCGCGCCATGAGTCTGGCGCTGCTGCTGATGGTGGTGACAACGGGGCTGACGTTGTTGACGCCGTACTTAATCAAGATCGCGATCGACCGCTATATCGTCGCGGGCGATCTGCGCGGCCTGACCTGGGTCGCGCTGGCGACGGCTGCGGCCTATCTGGGCATCTACGGCGCGACCGCTGGGCAGACCTATCTGCTCTCCTGGGTCGGCCAAAAGGTGCTGGCGACACTGCGTTCTCACCTGTTTCATCATCTCCAACGGCTGCCGATTGGCTATCATGATACGCACATCGTCGGCGTGACCGTCTCGCGCGTGATCAGCGACGTGGGCGTGATCAATGACCTGCTTTCGCAGGGGGTGGTGACGCTGGTGGGCGATACGCTGCTGCTGATTGGCATTGTGGTCGTGATGTTGAGCATGAGCCCCCGGCTGGCGCTGCTGACCTTTACGGTGCTGCCGTTGATGGTGTTGGCAACGTACGTCTTTGCGCGCCATGCGCAGACCGCATTTCGCCAGACGCGCGAACGGGTCGCCGCCGTGGTCGGCAACTTGGCGGAAAACATTGCAGGGATGCGGGTGATCCAGGCCTTTGCCCAGGAGGATGCCAGCCAGGAACGGTTTAGCGAGGTCAACCTGGCGAACCGCGATGCCAATATCAACGCCATGTCGCTTTCGTTCGTCTTTCTGCCCACAGTGGAATTTTTGGGCGTGCTGGCGACAGCCATCGTCTTGTGGTTTGGCGGGCTGGCCGTGGCGCGCGATGAATTGACATTGGGCGTGGTGGTGGCATTCTTGGCCTATGTCACCCGCTTTTTTACGCCCATCCAGGAGTTGAGCCAGCTTTATACGACTATGCAGACGGCGATGGCCGGGGGCGAGCGCGTGCTGGATTTGCTCGACACGCCGCCCGCGGTGGCCGATCCGCCCGATGGCCGTGAGATGCCGCCGATTGTGGGCCGCGTCGAGTTGCGCGAGGTCAGCTTTGCCTACAAGCCCGATGAGCCGGTGCTGCGTGATGTCAACCTGCTGATCGAGCCGGGGCAGACGGTGGCGTTGGTGGGGCCGACCGGCGCGGGCAAGACCTCCATCGCCAACCTGATCGCGCGCTTCTATGATGTGACCGAAGGCACGGTGCTGATCGACGGCATCGACGTGCGCAGCGTGACCCAACAATCGCTGCGCCGCCAGATGGGGTTGGTCCCGCAAGACCCGTTCCTCTTTATAGGCACGGTGCGCGACAACATCCGTTTTGGCGTGCCGGACGCGAGCGACGAGGCGGTTGAGACCGCAGCACGCTTCTCCAATGCCCATGACTTTATCACCGCGCTGCCCGGCGGCTATGACACCGTAGTTCAAGAAGGCGGGTCCAACCTGTCGGTGGGGCAGCGCCAGTTGCTATGTATCGCCCGCGCCGTGCTGGCCGACCCGCGGATTTTGATCCTGGACGAAGCGACCGCCAGCGTCGACACGGTGACCGAGGCGTTGATCCAGGATGCGCTCGACCGGCTGCTGGAGGGGCGCACTTCAGTGGTGATTGCCCACCGGCTCAGCACGATCCGCAACGCCGACTTGATCTGCGTGGTCGAGCAAGGCGAGATCGTGGAGCGCGGCCGCCATGCCGAGTTGATGGCGCGGAATGGCCTCTATGCGCGCCTGGTTGCCCGTCAATTTCTGGATATGTCCGACATCTGATGCCTCCCCACCCGTCTAGAAGGCTATCACCGTGCCTGCTTCGTCGCCGCTCATTTTGACTGTTGACATCGGCAGCTCTTCGACCCGCGCCCTGATCTTCGACGATCAGGCTCACATGCTTGACGACCTGGCCGAGCAGCGCCCCGCGCACATGGTCACGACCCCGGATGGCGGCGTAGTGCTGGACGCCGATGCCGCTGTCGAGGCTGTGGCCGAAACCATCGACGCGCTGCTGGCCCGTGCTGGGGACAGGGGCCGCGCCATCGCTGCCGTGGCGTTTGATACGCTGGTGGGCAATGTGCTGGGCGTGGACGAGGCAGGTCGCCCGCTGACGCCGGTCTATACCTATGCCGATACCCGCAACGCGCCAGATGCCCAGGCGTTGCGCCATGAACTGGGGCCGGACGGCGCAGCCGCGGCGCATGACCGCACCGGCTGTCTGATCCATACCTCCTATTTGCCCGCTCGCTTTCGCTGGCTGGCGCGCACCGAGCCGGATCTGTTTGGCCGCGTGGCGCGCTGGGTGAGCCTGGGGGAGTATCTTTATTTCCGGCTGTTTGGCGTGTGGCGCGTGAGCTACAGCGTCGCCGCGTGGAGCGGGCTGCTCAACCGGCGTGCGCTGGCGTGGGATGAGGCGTGGCTGGCGCGACTGCCCGTAGACGCCGCACAGCTTTCCCCCCTGGGTGACCTGGATCAGCCTTGTTCCGGCCTGCAAGCGCCGTGGGCGAAGCGCTGGCCCATGCTGGCCGAGATCCCCTGGCTGCTGCCCGTGGGTGACGGCGCAGCGGCCAATATCGGCAGCGGCTGCTCGTCCCCGGCGCGCATTGCCTTGACGATGGGATCAACCGGCGCGCTGCGCGTGGTCGTCGATCCAGGACTGGCACAGGTTCCGGCAGGGCTGTGGCTCTACCGCGTGGATGCCCGGCGCGGGCTGCTGGGCGGCGCAACGACCGAAGGGGGCAACCTCTATGCCTGGCTGTGTGAGATGCTGCAACTGCCGGACGTGGAGACGCTTCAGCGCGAGTTGGCGGATCGGCCCCCGGCCGCGCATGGGCTGACGTTCTTGCCCTTTGTGGCGGGTGAACGCGCCCCCGGCTGGCGTGAGGATGCGCGTGCGGCCATCACCGGGTTGAGCCTGCATACCGGCCCGGTGGATTTGGTGCAGGCCGGGCTGGAGGCGATAGCCTATCGCTTTTCGCTGATCTACCAGCGTATCCTGCCCCACCTGCCCTCCGACCACAGCCTGATCGCCAGCGGCGGCGGGCTGCTCAGTTCCCCGGCCTGGCTGCAGATCATGGCGGACGCGCTGGGTGTGCCGCTGCATACCCTGGCCGAGCGTGAGGGGACAAGCCGCGGGCTGGCAATCCTGGCATTGGAGCAACTTGGCGTTGTCCGCCGCGCTGACGAACTCCCCACCGCTCTGGGTAAGACCTACCTGCCTGACGCCGCGCGCCATGCCCAGCACCAAGATGCACTGGCGCGCCAGGTTGCGCTCTATGACCGGCTGCTCTCCCCCTGATCGTTCTGCTGTACCGTCCCCACGTACCAAAGGAACCCACCAAAGGAGAACCTATGTCCGCTCGTTACCGTGTTGGCATCCTTGCCAGTGGCCGCATTGCGCGCGAACACGCGCGCGGATGGCAGGCGTGCGCCCATACTGAGATTGTGGCGATTGCCGATTCGCACCCGCAGGCGTTGGCGCAGTTTGGCGATGATTTTGGCGTGGAGCGGCGTTATCTGGACTACCGCGAGATGCTGGCCCAAGAGGAACTTGATATCGTCAGCGTCTGTTCCTGGGACCCGCAGCACGCCGAGATGACGATTGCGGCGGCGGCGACCAGGCCCAAGGCGATCCTGTGTGAGAAACCGATGGCCGTGTCGCTGGGCGAGGCGGACGCGATGATCGTGGCGTGCAAACGCAACGATGTGAAGCTGGCTATCGGCCACCAGCGGCGTTTTTACTCGTCTTGGCAGGAGGCGAGGCGGCTGGTGCAGAGCGGGGCCATCGGTACGCCGCGGCGGCTGTGGTCGGCGGTGCGGCAGGGGATGATGAACACAGGGACGCACTGCCTGGACTTCCAGTTATACGTGCTGGGCGACCCGCAGCCAATCTGGGTGATGGGCGCGGTGGAGCGCAAGAGCGACCGGTACATCTTCGGCCACCGTGTGGAAGACCGCTGTTTTGGGGTGATCGGGTACCCCGGCGAGGTGGAGGGGGTGATTGAGAGCGACATGAACAGCACCTACCAACTGGGCGCGACCATCTACGGCAGCGAGGGCATGATTGAGGTCCACGACAACAGCCTGCGCGTCTTTACGCAAGGGGGATGGCAGGCGTTCGAGCCGGTCGAAGAGGCGCGATCCGGCTACGGGCAGGCGCATATAGACCAGGCCTATGCCATCTGCGACTGGATCGAGGGCAAGACCGAAAGCTATATCGGCAGCGCTGAACAGGGCCGCGCCGCACTGGAGATCATGATGGCGATCTATGAATCGGTGCGGATGCGCGAGCGCGTGATGCTGCCGCTGTTGACACGCGCCAACCCGCTGGATGTGGCGGTGGAAAGCGGTGTGCTGCCCGTGGAACGGCCAGGGGCATATGACGAGCGGTCGTTCCTGGTGCGTGGCGAAGCGATGAGTTGGATGTCGCGTTGATCAGGCCGGGCCTGGCAGGCCGAACCAGGCCCGGCGGTATCCGTGCAATCAGGTGGGGCGAAGCTCCTGTGTCATGCCGCGCACCCGGAACGCCAGCATAATCAGCAGGATGCCAAAGATGATGGCGTACGTGCCGATGATCCAGATCACGCTCAACGCGCCCGCACCGGGGAACAGAAAGACGATGACGCCGAAGATCACAGAGGCCAGACCTGCCAGGATCAGCCAGAACTCGCCTTCGATCTCGCGGCGGAGTTGGATGGCCTCAATGATCTCCAGGATGCCGGTGACGATGGCCCAGGCCGCGATCATGTAGAGCAGCACCAAGGCCGTAATCCCCGGCCAGAAAAATACAAGCAACCCAAAGATAATGCTGGCGACTGCCTCGAGGGCCGCCACCCACCACCTGCTTTCATAGCTGCGCGCCGAGAACGCGCCAAACAACCCGAAGATGCCATCCACCAGTGCAAACGCGCCGAACAGCAAGACCAGTGTCGTCAGGGTAAGACCTGGCCAGATAAAGGCCATGATCCCAAACAGGATGGCGACGATGCCACGAATCAAGAGAACCCACCAGTTTTCACCCAACATGCGTACCATTGTGAACCTCCCATCTTGGTAGTATCACACAGACGACTTCCGTAGGTTACTGGGTGGTGTGGCCGTTCCACAATGATTGGGCGCGGTCATAGGCCAGCACCCCGATGTTACGTCCCAATTCGCGTCCGCGCAGATCGCCATCCTGGAAGTGGATGCCGCCATAACGGCGTGACATTCCGGCTTCGTCGGCGGCTTCTTGAAAGGTCTCCCATTGCAGCACCACGATGGTAGACGGGCTGTGTTCAAACATGTTGCCGCCGACCGTGATGACATGCTGGCCCAACAAGTCGGGCAGACCGTCGCGGTTGAAATCTTCGTTATAGAGGATCGTCTTGCCGTCATAGAAGCGGCTTGACCCGGTGAAGGCGGTCAGCACGGTGGCGGCGGTGGCGCTAAAGCTGCTGTGCCCTGAGACAAATTCCGGGAAGGCAGGCGTCACAAAGGTCGGGTCTTGGTAGGGCCGCCAGGTCTCGCCCGGGATCCACTGCACGCCCTGATCCGGCCCGGCCCAGGCGCGCACCATCTGGCCGCGGTACTTGTAGCGGATGGCGGTCACAGGCCGCACACAGTCATAGGCGCGTTTGGCATCCCACGCTGCGATCCCCGCATCAAAGAGCGCCCCGTTGAGCGCAAAAAAGAGCTTTACATCATCGTCGAGCGTGTGCCGGTCGCGGAAGGCGATGCCGTGGGCCAATGCATTCCAGTGGCCGGGCGGCGTCTCCGAGCGCGGGCCATCGGCCCAGTATTCGGCGATCACCTTTTCGCGGTCGCCTATCGTGGCGCTAAGGTGGAGGATCTCGTCCACCTGCATCTGGTAGGCGGCATCATTGGTCATCATACGCCCCAAGGCGTCGACGTAGGGGGCATCCGAACCATGTTTGGGGGGAGCCGGAGGACGGAACTGATCCCCGCTCACCAGGGCAAAAGGCCGCACCGCTCCCCAATGCGGGGTGAGATAGCTCTGGACGGCATAGCTTGTGAGGGCGGCATGGTCGATCATCGGGACGCCCAGGTCGTCGCGCAGAAGACCCGTGGGCACGCGCAGCGGTTCCCAGTGGTTAGGGTCAAACTTTACCCCAAAGAGACCTGTCTCCGCCAGGGGGTCGTCGCTGTTGAGGGCTTGATAGAGTGTGGGGTAGGTCTCTGAAACGACATCGGCATAATTGTTGGCTGCGTTGGAGCCGTCGCCGGCGCGGTCGGCGAGGATGGCCCTGGCGGCCAGCAGTCCCAATCCGGCAGGCGATTTTGTATCTAGCGCGCTGGCGGGCGCATAGCCGAGGGTATGCAACAGGCGGCTGAAGGCGGTTGTGCGTGTCTCATACTCGCCATACAGCCCCATCAGCGTCTGGTAGGCGGCCTGGGAGACAGCAGCCCGCTTGTTGGCATCGGTGTGTTCCTCCGCTGGGCGGCGCAGCGTAGCTGGGAGTACAGAGGGAGTCGCTACAGGGTCATAGAGGCTCCAGGCGTCATACATGGCCTGGTGAACCATGAAGAGGCTGCGTGAGGTGACAGTCGGGCGCGGCGCACCGCTGCGAACGGCTGCCAACATGACCTCGTTCCAGAGCACGACGACCGATGGGTGGTACTGCGTTTGTGTTTCGACGTCGAGGCGCTTTGTCGGGACGGCCGCAGGGGGGGCTGCTGGGCGGAACGTAGTGTATGGACTTACCTGTTGTGCTGCGGGGCGCGCTCGCACAGACGCCTTGGGCAGCAGTACAACCAGAATAATCACAGCTATCAGGAGGAAAAGGCGGAAACTGGCACTGCGACTTGAGTGCGAGTACGGCGAGTCCATAGAAGTTTTCGTTCTCCGGGTGGTCTGCGCTGATGATGGTACCATCATAGCATATACCGGCGTGATCTTGAGTGTCAATTTGGAAATTGACAGGGAGTGGTCTCCGCTGATCTCCGCAGCAAACTCTGTGCGGCGGGTGTGGCGATTGCCCCCTGCACAAGACGCCTGCTATACTCAGGATCAGCTACATATAGCGTTCGATCAGCCATCCTCAGGAGTGACTCATGGCGATTCAAGCACCTCTTCATCTCCCCCATGACCGATATTTTGACCCCGACCCGGCGCAAAAGCGCATTGCCCTCGAGATATATGAGCGGACCGTACGCCTGCCGCTGATCTGCCCGCACGGCCATGTGGACCCGTGTCTATTTGCCGACCCAAACTACAACTTTGGCACGCCGACTGATCTGCTGATCATCCCGGATCACTATGTGTTTCGGATGCTCTATTCACAGGGGATCCAGCTGGAGCGGTTGGGGTTGGCGGCGCGCGACGGCACGCCCGTGGAACAGGACCACCGTAAAATCTGGCAGACCTTTGCCGACCATTACTATCTTTTCCGCGGCACGCCTACCGGCATGTGGCTGAACCACGAACTCAAAGATGTCTTTGGCGTAGAGGAAAAGCTGACCTCCGGCACAGCGCAGCGCATTTATGACCAGATTGCCGAAAAGCTGGCGCAGCCCGATTTTCGCCCGCGTGCGTTGTACAAACGTTTCAACATCGAAGTGTTGTGTACCACCGACCCGGCGACCTCCACACTAGAGCATCACAAAGCGATCCGCGCTTCGGGTTGGGATGGGCGGATTGTGCCCACTTTCCGGCCTGATGCCGTGGTCAACCTGGATACGCCGACCTGGCGGCAGGAGATCGACCGTTTGAGCGACGTGTCGGGCATCGACGTGAAAGACTACCGGAGCTATATTC
>CAZYQJ010000164.1:2544-9237 GCA_964649925.1 uncultured Litorilinea sp. | reverse complement strand
GGGTGGCTTCCGGCGCACGTCCGGCCAAAGTCGCCGTTGCAGAAGGCCATACACCCCCAGCAGCGCAGCGCACGCAGCGTATACCATTTGCCGCGGTGTTCAGCGCGGATCTCGCTGCACAGTTGCATTGCCACTGCGCGCGGGATGGCGCGTGTCTGGACGAACTTGGACATCAAGATGACTCCTTGCAGGTCGGCAAACGCAACAAAAAATGGCTACCCTGATCGCCCTGAGCGGCGACACGTAGCCGGCATCGTGTTCATAGGGGGCTCCTCGTTTCGCTCATCCTCATCGCAGATCAGGCTGGCATGGCGGGCCGGGATGAGCCGGTCTGCTGCAGAATCCTAGTTCACACGATAGCACAAAAGCGGGATGGCTTCAACTGCGTTGCCGGGGGTCGATCCGTGAAGGGGTGGTATAATCGGCACAGCCCCACTGACCAAAGCGATAGACGGTGCGACCGGATGACTCAAGGGATGGCAGACCATGTGGCAACTCCAACACGACACGCTGCACGCTGATCCGGTGTTTGCGCGTTCTACCTACGAACTCAATCGAGATACGTCGCGCGCCTTGATCGCAGCGGTGACGGGGCTGTATGTGTTATGGCATTTTGCCTCCACGGTCACCTGGCCGGACGAACACCTCTTTAGTACGTGGATCGTAACCCTGATGATCGGCGCAGCCACGGCTGTCGCCCTGATTCTGCTCAACCGCACCCTGGTGCTGGCGCACCTAGTCTGGATGGCAGGGCTGACCGCGGCCACCTCCGCCGCCATTGTGCTGTACCAACAGCAGGAGATCGGGTTCTTTTATGCCTTGCTGCCCTTTATGGCAGCGGGCATATTGGGGTGGCCGATGGCGTTGGCTGTGACCGCGCTCATCTGGCTGCTGGCGCAGTGGTTTGCGCCTGCCTATGGGATGGCGATCGCGCTGGGCGGCGCGGCGACCGGGGTGGTGGGCTGGGCTTATGCCCGATCGTTGTTTACGGTGGCGCACTGGTCGCTGGCCGGGTTCGCCGAGGCACGCCGCCAGACCGAGGAGGCGCGACGGCATCGAGGGGAACTGGCGCGGCTGAATAAAGAACTGGACCATGCTTTCTATTTGCTGGAGCGCGCCAATGCTGCGTTGGATGCCGCCATGCGTGCCTCGGCAGAAGCCGAGCAGTTCAAGACCGAGTTTGTCACCAACGTCAGCCACGAACTGCGCACCCCGCTCAACCTGATCGTCGGTTTTGCCGAGATGATGATGACGTCGCCCGAAAGCTATGACAATGTGCCGCTGCCCGGCCCCTACCGCAGCGACCTCTATTCGGTCTATCACAGCGCCCAACATCTGCTGGCGTTGGTGGATGATGTGCTGGATCTGGCGCGCATCGAGGTGGGCAAGATCGCCCTCTCGCGCGGCGAAGTGGACCTGGCCCATTTGATCCACGACGCGGCGGCCATGGTCGCGGACTATGTGCGGACGAAGGGGCTGGATTTACAGATCGGGGCCATCCCTGACCTGCCCCCGTTGTGGCTGGATCGCCTGCGCATCCGCCAGGTGCTGCTCAACCTCCTGGTCAACGCGGCGCGCTTTACCGAGCGGGGCGCGATCGGTATCGACACGCAATGGGCCAATGGCGAGGTGGTGGTGCGCGTGTGGGACAGCGGGCCGGGGGTCGCTCCAGGTGATTTGGAGAAGATTTTCGAGGAATTTCGAGCCACCGAACAGCCTTTTTCCGATTGGCACAGCGGGACCGGGTTAGGTCTGCCCATCAGCAAGAAGTTTGTCGAACTGCATGGCGGGCGCATGGGCGTGGAGAGCCAGCCGGGGCAGGGGGCTACCTTCTGGTTTTCGCTGCCCGTCACTGCCTCAGGCGGGACTGTTCCGGCAGAAGCGTACATGATCCAGGCGCGCGCCGAGTTGTTGGCCCCCAAGACCACGGAACGGATCGTCGTCCTTGTCCACCCCGACCGGGGCATTGCTTCGATTATGCGGCGTTATCTAGACAACGCCGAGGTGGTACATGCCTATTCGCTGGCAGAGGGTGTGAAGCTAGTGGACGAATTGGGCGCGGTGGCGCTGCTGGTGGATGCCGCCGAGCCGGACCCGCTGCCCGCCTGCAACGGGCTGGTCGTGCGCTGTCCGCTGCCGAGCACACAGGCGGCTGCGGTAGACCTGGGCGCGGAAGAACTGCTGGTCAAGCCGGTCTCGCGTCAGGAATTGCTGGCCGCGGTCGACCGGCTGGATCGCCCGATCCATCGTGTGTTGATCGTGGACGATGACCCGGAGGTGGCGCGCCTCTTTCGCCGGATGCTGCGCGGGCGGGTGGCGCTGCACGACTGTCTGGAAGCCTACAACGGCGCAGAGGCGCTAGACCGGATGCGGGCGGAGAAGCCGGATTTGGTGCTGCTCGACCTGGTGATGCCGGAGGTGGATGGGCGTTCGGTGTTGGCGCAGATGCGTGCCGATGCGCGGCTGGCCGATATCCCTGTGCTGCTCATCTCGGCGCGCGGCCAGGACCATCTCAACCTGCGTCTCGCGGGTGCGGTGGAGATTCGCCGCGCCGATGGGCTGGAGTTGGGGGAGGTGGTGCGGACGCTGGCTGCGATTCTGGATGTGCTGTCGCCTGGCTGGCGTCCGGCAACGCCTGCAGCAGCGCCAGCGGGCTTACCGGCTTTGGCAGATAGGCATTAGCCCCCAGCATCCGCGCAAGCTGGGGTTCGTTGAGCACAGAACAGACGATGATCGGCGTGTGACGGGTGGTTTCGCCGCCACGCAGGGCGCGCAACAGTTCCCAGCCATCTTCTTCCGGCATCATGATATCCAGCACAATGGCGGCGACCTGTTGATCGGCCAGGAATTTACGCGCTTCCTCGCCGCTGCTGGCCCCGCTCACCTGCCAACTTGTGCCGCTCAGATAGCGCCGCACCAAATCAATAAAGCTGCGGTTGTCGTCAATGACCAGCAGTGTCTGATTGGGCACGGTTTGCCAGGCCAGGCGCGCTTCCCAGGTGTCGGGGGTTTCTTCCCAGGTCAAACGCCCGCGCATCGCTTCCACCAGTTGACGCCCGATTTCCAGCCCCACCCCCTGTCTACGTCTCTCCGTGACCGTCTCCGGGCCGGATCGCCGGGCGCGAAAGACAAAGCCGGATTCGCCGTTGGCGCGGATCGGCTCGATGGAGAGCGCACCGCCCGGCGCCATGTCCAGGGCATAGCTCACCACGTTGAGGATAGACTGGCGCAGCAGGGTACGGTTCCCCTGGGCGATGTGCAGCGGCGCGGCAGCGGCCATCTGCAAATGGACGCCATTAGCCGCGGCCAGCGACTCGATCACGGGCTGTAGATCGGAGAACAGCCCGGCGACATTTGTCGGTTCCCATGTCGCCTGGGCGCAGAGCCGTTCCACCTCGGCCTGGGCCAATGCGCTGCGGCTGCTGTCGGGTGGGAGTACGCGGGGGGCAGACGGCTGTGAGGTGATCTGCTGGCGCGCTGCCGCCTGCGTCCACAACAAATCGGCCACCGCCTCGATCACGCGGGCTTGTTCGCGATAGTAGTGGCTTTTGCTCAACGCCAACCGCCCCATTGTCTCTGCCGGGGTCAACCCCTCGATGTAGCGTAGTTCCAGGATATGGTGGTTGCGCCAGTCCGGGGATTGCGCTGGTGTGCCTGGCGCTGGTCGCAGGGCTCGGATAGCATCGACCAGGAGACGGCGCAAGGGTTGGCTACGCTGGGGCGCGTTGGGGAGTGGGCCCAGCAGCAGATCGGCCAGCGGGTGCTTGTTCAGGTGTTGGGTATCGTACAGATGGGTGAGCGCGTCATGTACCCATCCGACAAATCGTTCCCGGTCGGGAAGGTCGGGCACTGTTTGCATCGAGTTTGGGAGTGTTATGGGACTGGCGTGAGACACAGATCGTTTACCGGAAGCCAATGCCATGATACATTGGAATAGGCTGTCTCACAACTCGGCCTCGTTGCTTCCCGTTTCACCAGATGGTTCAAGTCTAGGACGTTTCAGGTTCGCCAGCTGTAGGTGCGATCCGCTTCCCGCTGTCTCACGGCAGTATGCTGATGCTGCCCACATCTCTCACTTTCTTCTACCTGTTGTTCCAAGGAGGACTGACCCCATGAAACCGGGCACTCTCAATCGGCGTGAGTTTTTGAAACGAACGGGTCTGCTCAGTGCTGGTCTGGCCTTGGCTGCGTGCGCCCCGTCGGCGGCCCCTTCCGGGGGAGCGGCCGCGCCAGAAGGGGGCGAAAGCGCAGCCGCCGCACCGAGCGGCGAGGCTGCCCCGATGCTCTTCTGGTTCCAGGCCGAGAACCACAAGCCTGAATATGAGCGGCGCATTGACGAATTGAATGAGCGGTTCAACATCGATTTTAGCTTTGAGATCCTCGACCGGGACACGATGAACGCCAAATTCCCGGCGACCTTGATGTCCGGCTCAGGTTTCCCCGATATTCTTGAGCAGAACGCGGGCGATGTCGTGCTCTATTTCAAGGGCGGGGCGGAGGCCATTCCGTTTATCCCCTTGAACGACGCGCTGGCGAACAGCCCCTATTCAGGTGACGCACTTGAAAGCCGCTTTGCGCGCTTCACCAAGGATGGCCAAATCTACGGCGCGCCGCACGACGTACACCCGCTGGTCATGCTTTATCACGATGTGGCCTGGCAGGAAGCCGGTGTCGATCTCTCCCAGGTAGTGACATGGGATGATCTGCTCAATGCCTGCGCCAACGTTGAACTGACCATGCCCGATGGACGTCCCCGCTACCCGATCATGGACGGTAAAAGCGACACCAATCTCCCGGCACGCATGATGCAGAAGGGCATGTGGTGGACGGATGAGAACGGCGAACCCGCCTTGACCGACCCGCGCTTCCGGGAAGCGGTGGAAGACTGGCTGCGCTTCGCGCCCTACCAGGTGGACCGCGACTGGACGAACCATGTTGCCATGACCAAAGACGGCCAGGTCATGTGCCAACTTGCACCGGACTGGCTCTATGGCATCTTCAAGCAAGGGACGGCGGAAGACGCCGAGTTCCTGGCCGATTCGCCGATCCGCATCATGCGTATCCCCGACTTCGAGGCCGACGGCATTCATACGGGGACGTGGGGCGGGACGGCCTGTTCCGTGCCCAAGGCGTCTGCCAATGCGACATTGGCGTTGGATGTGATGCTCTATCTCTACTTTGACAACACCGAAGGACAGCTAGAAACCCGCTTTGTCGAAACGGGGATCCTGCCGCCGGTGGCCAGCGCTTGGGAGGGCGCTGCCTTCCATGAGGCAGAACCCTTTGTGGGCGGCCAGATAGCCGGTGAAGTCTTCATCGAGTCTGCCCTGGACCTGCCGGGCTACCCCGAAGACTGGACGACCAATACCGTGGTGACGGCGTGGAACGAGCAGTTCCCGCTGGTCTGGACCGGCGAGATCACGCTGGACGAGGCCATTGAAACTGCCGACAAGAACGCGCGTGATACGATCGCGCAGAACATGTAGCGGAAGCGCCGGTGTCCAGTGGTTCGATTTCCGTGTGAGCGCCTGAGTACACGCCGAGCAGGGAGAGCGACCTTTCCCTGCTCGGTCTTCATCTGGAGACTTGTCTATGGCCGTAATTGCTCAACCCAGACGCCGCAGTCCATTGGCGCGGATGGGGCACTTCTTTTCTGACCAGCGCAAATGGACGCCTTACGTGTTTGTCGCTCCCTTCTTTATCACCTTTGCAGTCTTTACGCTTTACCCCATGCTGCGCGCCATCGCCATGGGATTTCAAGAGACAGTCGGCTTTACCGGGCAGTTTGGTTGGGTCGGGACGGAAAATTTCATCGAAGCCTTTACCGATGCGCGCCTGGCCGTTGCCTTTAGAAACTTCGTCTATTACACCATCGGCAGCTTAGTCACGCAGGTGCCAGCGGCATTCCTGTTGGCGCTCCTGCTGACGTCCGCTTACCTGTGGTGGCGCGGCTTCTTCCGTACGGCCTTTTTCATTCCAGCGGTGCTGCCGGGGGTGACCATGGGCGTGGTCGGCACATGGTTTTTCAACGAGAGCCGCGGCTTTGCCAACGAGTTCTGGCTCGCTCTGGGCGGCGCTGAACGCATTGCCTGGCTTTCGACCCCACGGCTCATCATGCCCATGTTGCTCTTCCTGGCCTTCTGGCAGTATATGGGCTACCACGCCGTGTATCTGATTGCCGGGCTGAGCGGGCTGGACAAGTCGGTGCTGGAGGCGGCGACTGTGGATGGGGCCAATGGGTGGCAAAAGGCGCGCTTTGTCACGCTGCCGCTCCTCAAACCTGTCTTTGCCTATATTTCGATTACCGCAGCGGCCGGTTCGTTGACTGCCTATGAAGTCCCCTACATTTTCTTTATCGGCAGCGGCACAGGGTATGGCGGGCCAGGCGGTCAAGGCTGGTTCTTTATGCCCTATATCGTATGGCAGGCCTTCAACCAGTTCCGGATGGGCTATGCCACGGCGATCGGTTGGCTGGTCTTTATAATCGCTGTGATCATTACCATCGTTCAACTCAAGTTCTACAACATCGGTGAGCTTGATTGAGGGAGGAACCTGCGATGTCCATTGATGTCACCCAAACGGCACAGCCTTCCTCCACGCCGGTCACAGTTCAAAGCAAACCGGCAGTCGGCATGTTCCGCCTGCGTTACATTGTCAATACGGCCATTGCCGCGGTGCTGGCGCTGCTCTTCT
>CAZYQJ010000164.1:0-2534 GCA_964649925.1 uncultured Litorilinea sp. | reverse complement strand
CTTCTTGTGGCCCTTCTTCAGCATGGTCGGTTGGAGCTTCAACCGCATAGACGTGTACATGAACCCCATGTGGCCCATTCCCGCATCGTTCACCGCGGTTTTGTATGAGCTGATGTGGACGCGCTACGGCTTCCAGCGCTACGTGCTCAAT
The DNA here is from genome assembly GCA_964649925.1 of uncultured Litorilinea sp. Classification (GTDB taxonomy): domain Bacteria; phylum Chloroflexota; class Anaerolineae; order Caldilineales; family Caldilineaceae; genus QEUY01. The sequence continues at coordinate 2,383 of CAZYQJ010000164.1, read as the reverse complement.
TCGGTGACCGTGGTCACGGCCATGACCGTGTTGAGCACGCTTGCCTCTGCTCTGGCTGGCTATGCCTTGGCCAAACTCAAGTTTCCTGGCCGCGACCTGCTCTTTCTGCTGGTCCTGGCCGTGATGCTGCTGCCCACGCAGACCATGCTGGTGCCGCGTTTTATTGTGCTGCGCCAGTTGGGGTTGATCAACAACTACTGGGGGCTGATCCTGCCTGCGGTAGGCGGCGGCGCGTTCGGTATCTTTCTCATGCGCCAGTTTATGCTGTCCGTGCCTACCGAGATGATGGAGGCAGGGCGCATGGATGGCTGCAACGAGTTCACGCTCTTTTGGCGTGTAGTGCTGCCCAACATGAAAGCCGCAGTGTTGGTGCTGGCGACGATCTCGCTGCGCAACGCCTGGAATGAACTGCTCTGGCCGCAGATCGTCATCACCGACGAGGCCAAGCAGCTGCTCATGCCTGCCATCGCCCGGCTCAACAACTTGAGCGTGGCCGATGTCTATGCGCGGCCGGTGGTCATCGCGGCGTCGATTGTGGCGGCGATTGTGCCGCTGGCGCTCTATGCCTACAGCCAACGCCACTTCGTCGCAACGCTGACCGGCTCTGTGAAGGGATAGCGTCCAGTTGCCTTGACAAAAGGGTGGCGAGAGGCCGTAATTCCTCTCGCCACCCTTTTTATTTCAGGGGGGTTGCCCCATGTGCGCGTCAGGAGCGTCATAGCCGAGCCTGCCCCTGGTCAGGGTGATCAGCAGCAGGGCGGCCGCGCCATAGGCGATGACGTTCAGCCAGCCTTGCGCGAGCAACGTACCCACCCAACCCGATTCAGGCAGCACAACGCCCGCTTGATCCAGCAGCGCCCCTAGATAGGTCGAGGCGGCGTTGCTGGAGGCATGGATCAGCATGGCGATCAGCACGCTCTGGCGTGTATGGTTGAAGACCCAGGTATAGATCGTTGTGGCAAAGGTGGCCGTGAGGACGAAGGCAATAAAACCGGGCACGGTGAAAGGGCCGAGCAGCGGTGTAAAGAGGGCAGGTAGGTGCCACACGCCATGCAAGAAGCCTAGCAGCAGGGACGCCGGAACCGCGCCATAGCGCGCTTGCATGCGGGGCAGCGCAAAGCCGCGCCAACCTGGTTCCTCCCCAAGCGAGGGGATGATCAGGCCAAGGATCATCCGCGGCAGGAACACGGAAAGCAGCAGTTGCCAATGCACAGCGGCTGCGCCCAGCAGGTTCGACCCGGTGACAGCCGTATAGGCAAGCAGCCAGACGACGAGGTTGGCGGTCAGCGCGACCAAGTACCATTGGGGCGCAACCCGCCAGCGTACACAGCGCCGCAGCAGATCGTTGACCCCGGCTCTCCCCTCGGCGGCGGCGCTGACCACGAAGGCGGCGAGTGCAGGGCCGGTGAATGCACTGAGTACGAACAGGATCAGAAAGAGCGGTTCGGGCAGGTTGGGGATCAACGCCATGGGCCAGACCAGCGCCCACATCCCCGCAAAGGCAATCACAAAATAACCCAGGAGAGGGTGCTGCGCGAGCCAGGCCCGGAGACCCTCGGCAGGTTTGGCTGCGCGCGTCGCTTCCAACGTGTCCACGACTGCCTCCTTGAATCGAGATTCATACCTTGTGTTGGGGATGCAACGCATCTTACGCTGTTTTTCGTCGCGCAACAAGCGGCAGTTTCGGGCTGCTCATGCACAAAAAAACGCCCGGCGCCAAAGACGCCGGGCTGTATAACAACGCCCCTCGCGCGGTGGGGACTGTTACGCCTGATAGGCGGGCACGCGTTCGAGTTCGCGCGCGGTCACCGCCAACCAGATCGTGTCTTCCGCCACCTCGCGAATCCAGTCGACCGGGATCGTGCGCTTTTCGGGGAACAGCCACCCCTCGGAGATCAATAGGTGGGTGGCGCGGTTGAGGTCGGCGTTGGTCAATATCTGCTCGACCGTGCCCACGCGCTCGTCATCTGCGCTGATCACCTCGGCCCCTTCCTTCAAGGCCACCGTCCCCTCTGGGATATTTTGCTCCGTCTGCCGGATGTACGGTGCGGGTGTGTAGCCGTAGCGTCCGCCATAGTACCCACCCCAAGAGGGGCCAATCGGCGGGTACCAGTACGTCGAGGGCGCATACCCGCCGAGGTCAACGCTGTCAGTGGCGGCGGCCCTGCGTTCATCCACCAGCAGGTACTGTGTCTCTTCAAAATCGGGCAGTTCGTCCAGGTCAGTGATGTCAGATTGCAGTCGTACCTCGTGTTCGAACGCTGTGTCGAGACACGAAACCGGCACCACTTTGTCCTCAGTAAACAGCCATCCCTTCCGCACGACGACGTGGGTGATCTCGTCTGTGCGAGGGTCGATCACCATGCGGTCGACCCGGCCTACC